>CAZBZK010000025.1:0-20564 GCA_964496365.1 uncultured bacterium | reverse complement strand
TCATTCACGTTGAACAAATGCCGTACATACGCTTTTGTAAACTGTTGTCCAAGAGGTGAATCACTATTTTCATCTATCATACTAAAATCCGTTTTATATTTACTGTTCTTAATATTGATAATTCCATTGTTGGTAAATATATGTCCGTTTCTACCGTTACGGGTTGGAATGACACAATCGAACATATCAATCCCCAGTGATACTGCATTCACAATATCAGACGGTTTCCCAACGCCCATTAAATAACGAGGTTGATCTATAGGGAGAAATTCGTTACACAAAGCCACCATGTCCATCATAGCGGATTTTTCTTCCCCAACTGCCAACCCGCCAATTGCCATTCCACACGATGAAAGGGGGATAAGTTCTTCCATACTTTGTTTTCTATATTCCGGATAAATATTCCCTTGAACAATGGGGAACATAACCTGTCCCCATTCAAAATGAGATGGATTTTTCTTTAAATATTTTTCACAGGATTTTGTCCATTGAGTGGTTCTATAAACAGAATCTTGAACCGTTTTTTTATCACTATTACCCGGAGGACATTCATCAAAAGCCATAATGATATCCGCACCTAAATTCCGTTGAATACTCATCGATTTTTCCGGTGTGAATAAATGACGACTCCCATCAATGTGCGATTGAAATTCCACCCCTTCATCTGAAATTTTATTCAGCCGTGCCAGAGAAAACACTTGAAATCCCCCACTATCAGTCAATAGTGGTTTTTCCCAACAAGAAAATGAATGAAGCCCTCCAGCATTTTTCACAATTTCATCACCCGGTTTCAGGTAAAGGTGATATGTATTCCCTAAAATAATTTCTGAACCCAGGGATTCTAATTCTTGTGGTAGAAAGGTTTTGACAGCTCCCAATGTTCCCACCGGCATAAAAACCGGCGTGTTTATCTTACCGTGAAATGTATTTAAAACTCCCACCCGTGCAGATGATAGGGAGTCCTGTTTGGTGATTTTAAATTTCAATCAATTTGAATACAATTACCAATCTGCACCAAAGGAAAAATAGTACTGTGGTTTAGAATACCCACCTTTATTCTTAATATCCCAAGCAACATCAATTCGTAATAATCCAAGAGGCGTGAACAATTTTACTCCCGTTCCAAAACCTGAAATAATGGGAGAAATGATAGTGTCATCATTATATTTTAAAGTCAGATCATCTTCGTTCCAAAACTCACTATCCTTATCCCACGCAGCCCCAATATCATAAAAAAAATGACCAAACAAATACGTTGCGGCGACTCTTTTGGGAGGACCCAGTGCAAAAATAAATGGAAATCTATATTCAAAATTTGCTAATGCAACATTGGACCCTTGCCTTTCAACATATCTTGCACCTCGAACAGGCATAGCATATTCTGCAAAAAACACGTTTTTTAAAATATTGTCTCTTTCATCTAGAACGGGGGATCTGGATGGACGAGAATCGTCCACTCCATTTGTTTCCCCATTTCCAAAATACCAATTCGGAAGACCACCGAGAAAAAACTGTTGTTTGTCTGATCCCATACTTTTTCCAAACATAAATCTCCCTGCTAATGAATAATATTTCCCAAATCGAATATATTTTCTGGAATCAAAAGTTAAGGTTCCAAAATGAAGTTTTCCTTTCCCATAGGCAGGGCTAAATTTGTAGGATACATTTTGCCTGAAACCATCTACAGGTCCTGTGTATCCATTGACCGAATTATCATAGATCCAACTGATTCTTGGAAGAAAAGCAGACAATTCTGCCAACGTAGTATCACTCATTTCTCCTGTGTTATTGTTTTCCCAAAATTCTTTGAAATTAAACACATGTCCCGTCAATCCAATATCAATCCGCTGAAACCGATTAAAGGGATGGGTTATAAAACCACCGGTAGCGAATTGCTTTAATCGCCGATAAACCACACCTCCGTAATATCCGTTTTCATCTATCCAATTTCCAGCTTGCCATAAATAAGCGGTTTGATACAATAAAAGATGATAATCATAGCGATTTTTTAAGTTTGAAAAAGCCAGATAAAAATCACTGTTATCAAGAGAAATAACTACATCGGTTCCAAAACTAATGCGATAATCTCCAAGAATATCACTCCAATAAAAATAAGTCATCCCTTGGGCACCATAGATATTACTGAAAGAAAAATTCCCTCCAGCAAAATCCAATGTGAATCTGGGAAGATATTTTTGGGAAGCAAGCTCCTCACTTTGTCTGAGGCTGTCCATTGAAAAATCATCCTCATTGGAATTAAATAAAAGTTGATCATTAAAATGCTCATAATGAGGAGCGAAAACATAACGACTATAATCATTGGACGACGAATTAATGTTATTCTGTCTATTCTTGTCCCTTCGTAAATCAATAAAAGAATCATCGTTATCTTGATTCAGAAAATAATGCGTTGGCTCAACATCAACCGATTGAACTTCAAGTGGATTAACCAGCGTATAAATGTCCCATCCTCCTTCGTTAAAGCCGGAAAAAGCAAGTGTGTTATCATCTGCAGACAAACTCAATTGTTGAATTCCAGTTAATACATTTGTAATTTTTTGAGTTTGATTCGTTTTTAGGTCATGACGAACAATATTCCAAATTCCCTGATCATCAGATGTATAAAACAGTACATCTTTCGTGTGAGCCCAAACGGGATAGGTCTCATCGTAAATTGTGTCCGTAATCCTTGTGATTTTTTTTGTTTTTATATTGAAAACAAATAAATCTCGTTGGGTATAATCATGTTCATACATATTGATAGAATCCCATTGTTTGTTTTCAACTTCAGAAAAATGATTGCCCCTATCCGAAACAAAAACAATGGATTCACCATCTGGACCCCAAACCGGTTCAGAATCGGAAAATAAATCATGAGTCAAATTTTCCAGATGTTTAGAATTAATGTCATAAAGGAAAATATCACTGGCTTTTCCTCGATTTCCCACAAACGCCAGTTTATTTCCATCGGGACTCCATGAAGCAGTAAATAATCCATCCAAATCAAAAGTGAGTTTTTGTAACTCTCCCGATTCTACATGGACAATAAATAAAGCATCGGAACTACCAGACTTTGAAGCAATCACGATTTTCTGTCCGTCTGGAGACCACGAAATTCCAGGTTGTAACCATTTTAATTCTTCAAAGTCAATGGATCGGTTTCCCTTTATTAGTTTTTTGACCCTTTTTCCATCCAACGCATCAATTAATACAATATCTGCATATCCAGACTTATCCGATAACATAGCAATATAGCTTCCATCCGGAGAAATTGCCGGTGAAATATTATAAAAATTTTCATCTTTTTTATGGTCAGTTAACCGCTTGGCAATATCCTCAATTTCTTCTCTTCCCGCAACATCTGGCCAATATTCCTTTTTCAAATACTTATGCCATTTTTCGGTTAAATCATCAAAGTCCATTCCCAGTGCTCGTTTAAATCCTTTTTCTGCATGTTGAGCATATTTCATTTCTAAAAGTATTTCCCCCACTTTTTCCCTTCCAAATGTCGAGGCAATATACCTCCAAACCGACTGACCGCCTTTATATGCCATGTAGGCATCCAATTGCTCTACCGAAGGCATTTGTTCATGGATTGCCATATCACGGATAATCATATCTGACTTTGTGTCCCAATTCATGGATAAATATTCTGCTAATCCTTCATTTACCCACAACGGAATTCGAAGTCTGATTTTACCGGTGATAATTCCCTGAATGGACCCTCCGTACATCATATCATTCACTATGGCATGTACCAATTCGTGATGTATTACATGACGAAATTGATCGTAAGAGCCTTCAAATGGAAGAACAACACGGTTTTTAAATAATTCGGTAACCCCACCAATGCCTTCATACATATAACTGTCCACCACATTGGTTTGTTGAAAATCATTATGAGAATTATAGACTATGATGGAAATAGGTTTTTTAATTGTCCATCGTAAATGTTTTGATATTTGTTCGTAAGCATCTTCAGATGCTTCGATAGTAAACACAGCAATTTCACGATTTTGTTCATAAAAATAAACATCGAAATGGGGTGAACGGATGTAGTTCCAATCAAAATCTTTATATTGTACTTTATTCTGACCGAATTCCTGACTCATTCCAATCGAGAGACTAAAAAGCAGAAAGGATATATAGGTTTTTTTCATGGTCATTAGACTCATTTTAAAACAGCATGTTCCATAGAAATTTGACGTATCAGATCAACACAGGTTAAATAAATAGGGTAAAATCTACGAGGAAAACTCATTGTTTCAATTAAATATTACCAGTGTATTCATTGAAATCCTTTGTCTATCTATTACTCTCAAAGTAAGTTCTTTTCTATGGAATTACCACTTTATTTTATTTCTGATTTACATTTACGCTTGAATCCTGAAAAGGATGAAATTCTGCGACAAAAACGATTATTTCAATTTTTCAGGAAAATTGCAAAAACAAAAGGCACTTTATTTATTTTAGGGGATTTATTTGATTTTTATTTTGAATACAACGATGTGATTCCTAAAGATTTTTTTCCTTTCTATATGGAAATTGACCGTCTGAAAAAAGCAGGAGTTAAAACACATTTCCTCTTGGGAAACCATGATTATTGGGTCTCAGATTTCATCACAAATACACTCATGGATAAAGTGTATAACACCGACTTTGAATTTACCTTGAAAGGAAAATCATTTCTCCTGACTCATGGAGATGGACTCCTTTCATGGGACAGGGGCTATCGGTTATTAAAAAAGATAATCAGGAGCAAGGCGTTTATTTGGTGTTACCAATGGATACATCCAAATTTGGGATATTGGATTGCGAAGAAGTTTTCTGGCAATCATGAACATTACACTCATTCTGAAGATTATAATGAAAAAGTACTGAATAATTTGTCTGAATATGCACGGGAAAAAATTGAAAGCGGAATCGATTACATTTTATGCGGTCATTACCATCAATACACAGAAAAACAAATAGGTGAAGGAAAAATTATTATTTTAGGAGATTGGTTTTCCTATGATTCCTATGCAGTTTTTGATGGAGAAAAAATGGAATTAAAAAAATGGAATTCCAAATCATTTTAACTCATTAAAGACACCATAATCGCATTCTGCACATGGAGACGGTTTTCTGCTTGATCAAACACAATTGAATAATCCGCTTCCATAACACCATCCGTAACTTCTCGCCCCCTTTCTGCTGGAAGACAGTGCATAAATAACACAGAATTTCCTGCGGATTTCATCATTTTTTCATTCACTTGAAATGGCTGGAATATTTTTTCACGCATTTCTGCTTCTTCCTTTTGTCCCATAGAAGCCCAAACATCCGTGTAAACCACATCTGCATTTTCTATGGCAACATGAGGATCATGGCTGATTTCAATTGTGGAACAACCTCCATTTTTAGCCAATTCAACTGTTTTTTCATCTGGAGTAAATCCTTCAGGACAGACACACACAAAATTCATAGATATTTTTGACGCTAAATGAAGCCATGAGTGAACAATGTTGTTTCCGTCTCCCACATAACAAATTTTCAATTCATCCAATCTCTTTTTATGCTCCCAAATGGAAAACATATCTGTCATTATTTGACAAGGATGATTGTAATCTGTCAATCCGTTAATCACAGGAATGGATGAATATTTCGCTAATCCCAAAATATGGTCATGATCGAATAAGCGAGCCATAATCATATCATTATATCGACTGAAGAGTCGAGAAATATCTTTAATCGCTTCCCGTTTGCCAATACCAATATCATTGGGACCTAAAAATAATGCATGTCCTCCCATCCACTCAAATCCGGTTTCAAAAGATACTCTGGTTCTGGCGGATGGTTTGGCAAATATCATAGCTAATGAGCGATTTTTAAATGGTCTAAAATCCTCCCTGTTTCTAAATTTTTGCTTTAGCTCTTTGGCCAGATTAAACATATCAATGAGTTCACTTTTTGAATAATCTGAAATATGTAAAAAATGGTTTACCATAATGGGTTCCTAAATGATGAATGGTTTTAAAAAATCAATGGTGATATTACAAAACTCATGATATTGTAAAAACAGTTATGGTTCATCATAGATAGAAGAATATCCATTTAGGAATGATTAAAAAATTGATTGCCTATTTACCACGCCCTTCGCTTCTACTTCAAAAAGTCGGTGGATAAATTGAGGGTGGGTTGTGGACAAACGAAAGTATTAAGAGTTTTGCCCAGTTCTGGAGTGGTTTTGATATGAATTTGTTTTTTTTTATTTTGAATCATACAGATGAACTCAGTTTATTTTTACGTCCGAAAGTAAGTCTCGGTATTCCTGAATGAACTTTGTACGAATACCTTCATGTTTAAGTTTACGAAGATGTGGATCATCATTTATCAAGTTTTGTGCTGCCTCTCGGGCTTTTTGAATGATAGATTTATCCCGTACTAAGTCGGCAATTTTATAGGTAAAAAAACCGCTTTGATCTGCTGAAAAAAAAGCACCGGGACCTCGCATCATTAAATCTTCATCGGCAATTTTGAATCCATCATTCGTTTCCTCTAAAATTTTCAATCGTTTGTTTCCGGACTCCGTGACTTTTCTCTGAACCAAAACACAGACACTTTTTTCCGTACCTCTTCCAACTCTTCCCCGTAACTGATGGAGTTGGGTTAACCCAAATCTGTCTGCGTGTTCCACTACCATAACCGTAGCATTTGGGACATCTATACCAACCTCAATAACCGATGTTGCAACCAGTAGCTGAATTTTATTGTTAGAAAATTGTTCCATTACGTTAATTTTTTCATCTTTTTTCATCCGACCGTGTAGTAGTCCAATTCTATAATCCGAAAACGCTCCGGATGATAAATCTATGTAGGTTTCTTCAGCGGCTTTTAAATCGGATGTTTCAGTTTCTTCAACTAATGGATAGACTATCATACATTGTTTACCCTGATCCATTTCGGATTTCAAATAGTCATATACCTTCGTTAACTTATCTGGTTGTACCATTTTGGTAATCACAGGTTTTCTATTGGCTGGCATTTCGTCCAAAATAGAACAATCCATATCACCATGATAGGTAATGGCGAGGGTTCTGGGAATGGGTGTTGCCGTCATTGCTAAAAAATGTGGATTATGCCCTTTTGACAGTAAATCACTTCTTTGAACCACACCAAATCGGTGTTGCTCATCTACAATAACCAATCCCAGAGAATGAAATTCTACGTCTTTTTGAATCAAGGCATGTGTTCCAAGTAAAACATTAATTTCATTTTTTTTCACTTTTTCTAAGATTATTTTCCTTTTTTTTATGGGCGTCTTTCCGGTGAGGAGTTCAGCCGTCATCCCGGAAGATTCAGTAAATTTTCTGAAGGAGTCAAAATGTTGATTTGCCAAAATTTCCGTAGGAGCCATAACAGCACACTGAACTCCGCTATCCACTGCAACAGCAATAGAGAGAACCGAAACAACGGTTTTTCCCGAACCTACATCCCCTTGTAATAATCGGTTCATTGCGATTGAATTTTTCATATCATTACATATTTCACCTATCACCTTTTTTTGAGCGGAAGTGAGACGGAAGCCAAGGGATTCATAAACAGAATTTGAATATACACCCTTTGTTGTCAACGGTTTTGTTGCGGTTCCTTCAAATGATGATTTTTTCAATACCATAAGTAATTGTAGAAAAAAATGCTCATTAAACTTTAAGCGATAAATTGCTTTTTTCAGTCCCGTATTATCCGATGGGAAATGAATTTCGTTCAGGGACTTTGATAGGGATAATAAATTATAATTTTGCAAGATTTCAGGTGGAAAATAATCTGTTATCCCAGAAATGGTATCCAACATTCTATAAATGACCTTCCTTAAACGACGATGCTCTAATCCTGCATTTTTTAATTCTTGTGTCAATGGATAAAGTGGAATAATAGCTTGGGTGTTCACAGGATCTTCTTTTTCTGACAGTTTATCCCATTCCGGATGAACCATTTGTAATCCTTTATAATATTTTGTTTTACCCGTTACTGCCAATCGATCTCCTTTTTGAATCATTTTGCTTATAATTTTTCCAGCCTGAAACCAGACCAATGACAACTGACCGGTTCCATCGTAAATCACTGCTTCAAAAAATGAGTTCCTTTTTGTACGTCTCACTATACATTCTTCCACTACTCCGACAGTGGTAAACAATTCGTCTTTCTTCAAATTGCGGATCGAAGTAATCGTAGTCCGATCTAAATACCTTCGAGGGAAATAATGAAGCAGATCACCTGTTGTTTTGATGTTCATTTCATTTAGGATTTCTGTCCTTACGGGTCCTAATCCTTTGATATAGGTTAATGGGGATGATAAAGATGATGGGGTCATCTGATAAATTCCCTTATTTCAGGGGGTAAAATCTATTGGGGTTATAAAATATCCTTTTAAGGGTTAAAATGTTTGGCTGCAATTCTTTTTCATTATTTCCACTCTTTTTTATATGTATAGAGAATTTTTTCAGAGTCATTTGCAGAAATAGTTAGGGGAAAATAAATAGTACCTGCCTCTTCTTTTATGTACTGTTTATTGGACTCTTTAATGACCCAATCACCACTAATATGTTCAACTACTTTGATAACAACCTCTTGATCTTTTTTGTTTTTAATTTCTATATCAATGGATGCCTCTTCGCTTTTTCTTTGGCGATCATAATCCATTATTTTCCGAATTCCTATAACGTCAAAAGCTCTCCCTGCTATTAGTTTTGCTTTTTCGCCTTTGGGAATCTGATTTATGTTATCTTCTCCGATAAATTCGATATTTCCATCTGATGTTTCAATATAAATCTCTACTTTTCCTGCCGGTAAGGGTATAAAAAGATTGTTTTCTTTTGTATTTGTGATTTCCAATTCGACTACCAGAGGTTCTTCTTTTTTCTGCCGTTCACGATTTTCAAAAATATATGTTTTTTTAAATGACATCACTTTCGGAGCATATAATGTCATGGTTACCGTTTCACCAGACATGAGGGACACAGGATCACCAAGTGGATATTCATAATAATCCCCTAGTGCAATTTCTTCCACTCCCATTTGAGTTGAAGATTCAATTCCTGTCCGCATTGATTGTATAGATTTTGGAGCGAATCGAATTGGTATTCCAGAGGAAGATTTATGCAAATCTCCCTCCACCAGTTTCAAAGTTGCATCCTCATAATTTAAATCTGTTTCATTGGAAATCAATGCCTCAGAGATCAAACGGGCACCATCTCCATTTGATTGTGTGATAAGACGGTACACTGCCTTCCACTCAACTCCCCCGGTCATATACAAAATTTTACCTTTCAAAAATCCACCGTAATCTGCATGAACATCCCATTCCAGTTTTGGTCTAAATTGAGGTTCAATCACTTTTTCTTTTAAGGTAAGCATCATCAATTCATCTCGTGAAATACTTTTTAACCAAGCTTTCGACTGAATCGAAATGGCTTTATGGTTATATTCTATTAGTTTGCCATACACCGATTTCCCATTTTCCAGATAAGCCTCTACCATACTGCCCAATCGGGATTTAAAAAATTTATCACTTGAAAAAATGTTATTATTTATCCTTTGAGAAATAATATTCAACCCACTTTGCACCGATAAAAATGGTGTATCTGGGTAAAGCTGATTTGGGATAAGGGAATAAGTGATTTGGCTCTTCCCTGTGGGTACATTCCAAAACGCAGGTTGTTTTACCATCGTAAACCCATTTTTGTAAAGGGTTAAATTTGCATTCATACTTTGAGTAAAAACCGAGCTGAAAAATAGGGTAATTAAAATAATAATTCTCATTTTAACATCTCCAGATTTGAGGTGAGTTTTTCTAATTCTATATTCATTTCATCTAATTTTTTCGTTTTATTTTTTATGACGGATTCAGGTGCGTTTTTTATAAAGTTTTTATTAAGTAAGGTTTTTTTGGCGGTTTCAAAATATCCTGTTAATTCTTGTATTCGGTTTTCCAGTCGTTCTTTTTCCAACCTTATGTCTATTAATCCCTTCAGCGGAATAAATAGTTCCATGTCTCCAACAACTGCAGTCGCTGAATGGGGTGGTTTTTTAATATTTGAATCAACCTTAATGGACTTAATTTTTCCCAAAGATTGAATGATTTCTATGTTCGACTTAATAAAATATTTGTCTTTTACACGTACGAAAAGATCTGCTTTTTTGGAAGGTGGAACTCCCATCCTGTTTCGAATGGATCGAATGGATGTAATGATGTCCTGTAGTCTTTTCATGGTTGTTTCTGCGGTGTTATCAATCCAATTATTATTTCCTTTCAACCAATGTGCCAAAATGATATCTGGTTCTTCCTTCGTTTTAAAATGATGCCATAATTCCTCTGTTATAAACGGTGCAAAAGGATGAAGCAAACACAAGATATCCTTTAATACAGCTACAGAAACAACCTGAAAACATTGTTTTCTTTTTTTATCATTCCCATAAAAAGAGATTTTCGCAATTTCTATCATCCAATCACAATAATCATTCCATGTATAATCGTATATTATTTTAACAGCTTCATTAAATTGAAATTTATTGACACGTCTGTTTACTTGCTCAATGGTATAATTTAACCGACTCAAAATCCACCGTTCCGGTAATTGGAACTCTGGTTCAATTTCATCTATTAATGGCAAAGATTCCTGATGAGGTATATTCATATTTACAAAACGAGCTGCATTCCACAATTTATTCATAAAATTTCGCCCCAATTCCATTTTGTCAGGGGAAAACAAAACATCCATTCCCTGTGGAGAAATCAGTAAAATACTGAATCGAACTGCATCAGCGCCATAGTCTTTTATCAAGTCAAGAGGGTCGGGTGAGTTGCCAAGAGATTTGCTTAATTTTCGTCCTTTCTCATCCCTCAAAATGCTTGTAAAATACACGTCGGAAAAGGGTGGATGTCCTGTAAACTCATAACCTGCCATAATCATTCTGGCGACCCAAAAGAAAATAATATCCGGACCTGTTACTAAAGCATGGGTAGGATAAAATGTATCCAAATCTTTAGACTTTTTTGGCCAATTATGAACACCAAGGGGCCAAATCCAAGAGCTAGCCCAAGTATCCAACACATCCTTATCCTGCTCCCAGTTCTCAGGATCATCCGGGCCATTTACGGAAACATGAATATTTTCTTGTAAGGTTCGATCCTCTCCTTTTTTATACCAAACAGGAATACGGTGTCCCCACCATAATTGACGACTGATGCACCAATCTTTTATATTTTTCATCCAATGGTTGTATGTTTTAGTCCAATGGTTTGGATAGAATTTTATATTCCCTTTGTTCACAGCTTCCATAGCAGGCTTTGCCAACGATTCCATTTTCAAATACCATTGTTCCGAAAGATAATATTCAATGGGGACATTTCCCCTTTCAGAAAATCCAATGTTATGAATATAGGTTTTGTCCTCTACTAACAGTTTGTGTCTAACTAAATCCAGTACCACCTCCTCTCTGGCAGTTTCTCTTGACATTCCAATATATTTTTCAGGTACATTTTCATTTAAAGTTGCATCTGGATTCATTATATTGATAAAAATTAGGTTATGCCGTTTCCCGATTTCAAAATCATTCGGGTCGTGCGCAGGGGTAACTTTTACACATCCGGTTCCAAATTCAGGATCCACAAACGAATCAGAAACGACTGGAATAATTCGGTCGGTCAGTGGTAATTTTAATTTTTTACCGATGAGTTTATTATACCTAGTATCGTCGGGATTTACCGCCACTGCTGTATCTCCCAATAAGGTTTCCGGTCGGGTTGTGGCAACATGCAAACTCCCCCCACCCTCAATAAATGGGTATTTGATGGTCCAAAGATGTCCATTCACTTCCTTATGAATTACTTCTTCATCACTAATAGCCGACTGAGAAACAGGACACCAATTAACCAATCTATGTCCTCGATAAATCCATCCTTTATTATACAACCTTACGAATGCTTCAATGACTGCTTTGGAATATCCATCATCCATGGTAAACTTTTCTCTCTCCCAATCGCAGGAACAACCGAGTTTTTTTAATTGCTGGATAATAATTCCACCGTATTTTTCTTTCCATTCCCAAGAATATTTCAAAAATTCTTCCCGAGTAAGTGATTCTTTGGAAATATTCTTTTTTTGAAGCATTTCTGTCACTTTTGTTTCTGTTGCTATAGATGCATGATCTGTGCCGGGAATCCAACACGCTTCAAATCCCTCCATCCGGGCTTTACGAATTAATACATCTTGAATGGTGTTATTTAAAACGTGTCCCATAGTTAAAATGCCTGTCACATTTGGAGGAGGAATTACAATGGTATAGGGAGGTTTTTTCGAATCTGAGTTGCCATGAAAATATCCATTTTTATGCCAATACGAATACCAATGAGATTCGATAGAAGCCGGTGAAAATACTTTATCAAGCATAGGTATATATTAAGATGACATTTGGGTTTCTAATCTCAGAAAATTAATTAAATCGAAATAGAGGTATGTGCAGATCAGTATCAAGGTAAAATTCACCACGAAAATTAAATAAAATTTGAATCCTGAAAGTATTAGATTGATTATTTCTTTAATTCAAATTCACCTATCGTTTCAATATGTGGTGTGTGTGGAAACATATCCACCATCGATAGGCTTTTTAAAAAGTATCCACCTTGAATTAACGCTGTTGAATCTCTTGCTTGTGTTGAAGGATTGCAAGACACATAAATAATTTTCTTACTACCCAAAGATAATAAGGACTGAATCGCAGACCCTAACATTCCAGCTCTGGGTGGATCTACGACAACAACATCTGGTACAGGCAAAGATGAATCTTGAATTCTCTTTTCCAAGTTTTTTTGAATAAATTGAACATTTCCTATTCCGTTTCTGACTGCGTTTCTATGTGCATCCTCAACAGCATGACTAACGGTTTCAAACCCAACTATTTTTTTGGCTTGATTGGCTAAAAATAAGGCGATGGTACCGGTCCCGCAATAAAGGTCAAAAACAATTTCCTTCCCTGTTAAATTTGCTTTTTCTTTAATTTTAGAATATAATTTTTCCGCTTGGTGAGTATTAGTCTGAAAAAAAGAATTGGAAGAAATTTCAAAAGTCAAATCCCCAATTTTTTCTTCAATATACGATGTACCATGAAGCAGATTCTCCCACTCTCCATAAGCCGTATCTCCTTTTTTGCGGTTGATATTGTTTACAATGGAGGTCAACATTGGAAATTTGCTTATGAGACGGTTAACAAGAGGAGTTAGTAAGTCATGATGATCATAGGCGGTTACAAAATTTACCATAGTCTGGTTTGTGTTTATACCAAACCGGAGGACAAGATGTCTTAAATATCCGTTGTGTGTTTTTTGGTTATAGGGTTTTAACCCCAATTCTTTGGATTCTTTTTTTACGAATTCAATTAATTTATTCCCAAATTGATGTTGAATATGACACTCATTTATGTCCAGAATTTTATCCCATCTTCTTGGAATATGCAATCCCAAGGCAAAATCAGATGGGGTGCCATTTTTTTCGTCCGGAAGCAACCACCGTCTGCTTGAAAACGTAAATTCCATTTTATTCCGGTAATAAAAGTGCTCCTCCGCAGGGACAACAGTATTAAAACAAAAAGAGTCAATCCCTGCTTGGCGAGAAAAAATATCCTCGACTTGTTTTTTCTTTTGTTTCAACTGTTCGGAATATTTCAAATGCTGTTGTCCACATCCACCGCAAAAAGAAAAATGTTCACATAATGGATTGGTATTGTATTGGGATTCCTTTCGTATTTCCAGAATCCGAGCTTCTCCAAATCCTTTTTTCTTTTTATAAACTAAAGCACTCACGTCCTGCCCGGGAAGAGCTTTGTCAACAAATATTACATAATTATCAAGTCTTGCAACGCCTCTTCCACCATACGCCAATGAATCAATATGCAAGTTTATAATGTCCCCTTTTTTAATCATATAAGGTTTAAACGCCGATAGGATGCCAAGTGGTTTTCATTTCCAAAGTGCGAAGAATTGTATAAGGACCCATATGCAACGTATTATCCAAATCCTTTTCGTTCAAAAAAATACAGCGTTTTATATTGAGAGACGAATGTTCCTGCACTTCCTTAATTTCTGCTATGTCGTCCCCGCAGTAAATAATTGCATTTACATCCATGTGAGTAGCTAAAGGGAAGAGCAATTCATCTCGGTATCCGGTTAGAATATTCACAACCCCGGGAGGAATATCGGAGGTATGAACTACTTCCGCCAAACTAATGGCAGTCAGAGGATTTGTTTCAGAATAATGAAGGATGGTTGTATTTCCAGCTACTATAACGGAACATAAATTGGAAACCGCATTCCAAAGAGGATGATAATCTGAAGAAAGAATAGTGACAACTCCCATAGGTTCCGGAACCGTAAAACTAAAATAAGGCCCTGAAACCGGATTGACCCGTCCAAAAATTTGTTGGAATTTATCCGACCAACCTGCATAATAAATACATTGGTCAATAGATTTCTCCACTTCTAATGTTGCATTTTGGTTGTTCAAACCACTTAATTGTAATTCCTGAATAAATTGGTCTTTCCGACTGTCAAGCATTTCACCCATTCGATATAAAATTTGTCCCCGGTTATAGGCTGTCCTATTTTTCCAATTCTGCCATGCTTTTCGGGCAGAATTAACTGAATCTCTGATATCCTTTCTTGAAGCTCTGGAAATATTGATTGTATGTTTTTTATCTGACGTTTCCCATTTTATAATTCGTTCTGACTCGGAGCGAACAAATTTTCCATCAATATACAATTTTCTCGTTTTAGGAATGTTTAACTTTTGGACCATATTTTAACTCAAATTGACGTAGGGATATAACCCTTCCAATCCGCCCTCTCTTCCCATTCCACTCTCCTTGTATCCTCCAAATGGGGAAGATGGATCAAATTTATTGAAGGTATTTGCCCATAGAACACCTGCTTGAATTTCCCGGGTAATCTTAAATATTTTTGATCCTTTATTTGTCCATACTCCTCCCGAAAGTCCATAGGGTGTATTGTTTGCCTTGTTAATGACTTCCTCTGGAGTTCTAAACGTTTGGATAGCCAAAACCGGACCAAATATTTCTTCTTGTACAATACGATGAGATTGGGACACATCTGCAAAAATAGTTGGAGGGTGCCAAAATCCTTTCGTTGGAATGGAACAGGATGATTGATACATTGTGCCACCTTCCTGAATTCCCAATTCTACAAATTGGCGAATCCTGTCCAATTGAATTTTTGAATTGATAGCTCCAATATCTGTATTTTTATCGAGGGGATCTCCTAAAATAAGAGATTCCATTCGGTATTTTAATTTCTCAATGATTTCATTTGAAATACTTTCTTGAACAAACAATCGACTCCCAGCACAACATACATGTCCTTGATTGAAAAAAATACTGTTAATAATCCCTTCAACTGCTTGATCGATCGAGGCATCTTCAAAAATAATATTGGCTGCTTTCCCACCCAGCTCCAATGTGTATTTAACATTGGTACCGGCTAATGTTTTTTGAATAAACTTTCCCACAACCGTTGAGCCAGTAAATGCAATTTTATCCACTCCGGGATGCTGTACCAACTGTTTTCCTGCTTTTCCATCTCCTGTAATTATATTCACTACTCCCGGTGGTAAATCCGCTTCTTGTATCACTTCTGCCAGCTTCAAAGCGGTGAGTGGAGTTGTCTCTGCAGGTTTCAATACAACGGTATTTCCAGCGGCGAGTGCAGGGGCAATTTTCCAAGATGCCATCAACAATGGAAAATTCCAAGGTATAATTTGACCAGCTACACCTAAGGATGAACATTTTCTACCATGAAAAGCAAACTGAAGTTTGTCTGCCCAACCTGCATAATAAAAAAAATGTGCTGCGGCTAATGGAATATCTACACCTTTAGATTCTCGAATGGGTTTTCCTCCATCCAATGATTCAATTACAGCAAACTCCCGGGCTTTTTCTGAGATGATTCGTGCAATTCTGAAAATATATTTTCCCCTTTCAGAAGGATTTAATTCAGACCAATATTTTTCATAAGCTTTTCTGGCAGCATTAACTGCTTTATCCACATCTTCTCTGGAAGCATGACCTACTTCAGCAATGACTTTTTCATTGGCAGGGTTTATGGTGTCAAAATAATTTCCAGATTCTGGATCAGTAAATTCTCCATTAATAAAATGACCGTATCGTTTTTCCAAATGAATATGGTCTGTACTCTCCTGTGCTGGAGAGTATTGCCAACGGATGTTTTCATTATTTGTGTGTTTATCGTTCATTTATTAATCCATGGAAAAATAATTTATGGATTGATAATAACTACTTTCCTGTTTGCCAATCTGCATGAGCACATCATTAGCCAATGAACTGGCACCAAATCTAAACCATGCAGGCGTTAACCATTCTTCACCTAAGGTTTCTTTCACCATGACCAAATATTGAATACTTTGCTTGGCAGTGCTGATACCTCCTGCGGGTTTCATTCCCACTTTTCTATTGGAGTAATTGTAATAGTCTCGAATGGCTTCCAGCATTGTTAACACAACTACAGGTGTCGCAGCAGGAGACATTTTTCCTGTACTGGTTTTAATGAAATCAGCCCCGGATTCCATGGCCATAAAACTCGCTTTGCGAATATTTTCCAGCGTTTCTAATTCTCCCGTCTCCAAAATCACCTTCAGATGTGTTTCCCCACAGGCTTCTTTAACACCTCTTATCTCTTCACAAACGAAATCATAATTTCCTCGTAAAAATTCCCCTCTTGAAATAACCATGTCCACTTCATCTGCACCATCTTGAATTACCTTTTTTACTTCCGTTAATTTTTCCTTCAACGAACTCATACCGCTGGGAAATCCGGTTGCTACTGATGCCACTTTTATAGAAGTTCCGGTCAAAGATTCTTTTGCTACGTTCACTAAATTTGGATACACACACACTGCGGCTACGGATGGAATGTTTAAAAATTTATCGTGAAGATGGACTGCTTTATAACATAATTGTTTTACTTTTCCCGGAGAATCTTTCCCTTCCAATGTTGTTAAATCTAACATAGAAAGTACGGTTTTAAGAGCAGCCAACTTTGACTCCTTTTTGATGCTTCTGGAAAATAAACGATTGACTCGTTCTGATGTGCCGACTATGTCAACCGATCTATTAAGCATGGATGGGTTTATAGACATTTACTTTATGACTTCCTTTGCTCTTTGGATTAAACTTTCTGCTTTTTTGTTGGTTTTTGCTTCAGCGTAAATTCTTATGATGGGTTCGGTATTCGATTTTCTGAAATGAATCCATGAATTTTCCCAAGTGAATTTAATACCATCTTCACTATTAATAATGCCATCATTGAATTGGTTTTTCAGCTTTTTTACCAACAAAGGAAATTGTTTGTTCTCAATCCCAATTTTGTCTTTTATTATGGTGTATTGAGGTAGATTGGAGTGGATTTGGCTGAGTGGCTGTTCTGATTGTGCCATTCGATTTAAAACCAATGTAACGCCGGTAAGAGAGTCTCTGCCTAAATGACTTTCCTTCAGGATGATACCACCGTTTCCTTCACCCCCAAATTGTGCCCCAATTTTCAACATTTTTTGAACCACATTCACTTCTCCTACCGGACTGTAAACCACTTTCATTCCATATGATTCAGACATTTTTTCTAAAGCCAAAGATGTGGATAAATTGACCACAAATCTGTCGCCGATTTTTTCTTTTGATTTTAAAAATCCTTCTGCTGCAATTACCAATGTATATTCTTCTCCCAATGGTTTTCCCATTTCCGAAACGATGGCTAAACGGTCAGCATCAGGATCGGTAGCGAATCCTACATCTGCTTGGTTTTCTAAAACCGATTTCGAAAGAATTTGGAGATTTTCAGGCAATGGTTCCGTTCCTCTGGGAAAGGGCTTGTTTTCATCACAATGAAGAGGAATGACTTCGCATCCTAAGGATTCCAACATTCCGGGTAGTGCAGTAGAGCCTGCACCATTACAGGCATCAATTACAACTTTAAATTTCCGATTTCGGATGGAATTTAAATCAATACAACTTAGACAGGTTTGATGTATGATATGCTTTTGGACTGCATTATGGTCTGGTAAAATCATTCCCTTAGTAACTCGAGATTTTTGGGGATCATTATGGGCAGTTTTAAATAATGTTTCACATTCATTCTGATGTAGAAATACGCCATCATGTCGAATAAATTTAAGCCCGTTCCATTCAGCAGGATTGTGGCTTGCAGTAATAACCATGCCTCCTACTGCTTCAGTTTGTTCCACCATAAATTGTATCGTTGGTGTTGGTACAATCCCACAAAAAAACACATCCCGACCACAATGGGATAACTCTTCTACAACAACATCCTGTAATTCATCACCGGTCGCCCGAGAATCTCTACCTACAAAAATTACCCCGGTAGGTTGTTGCTGGTGAAATGCATTGGTATATTTCCGCACTTTTTCTGAAGAAAAAGAGGAGGCGGTTAATCCTCTTACTCCAGAAATACTTTCAATAATCATAGACGAAAATTAAAAAGGCTCGGTTGAGACACCGAGCCTTTTTAAATAAACGTTTTATTATCATTAACGATAAATTCTTGCTAACCTTGCCACCCTTCGCATAGTTTTTTCACGCTCAACTCGTTTAAAATCGCTTGGTTTAATATAAAATGCTTTTTTTCTTAATTCTCTTAGTACTCCTGCTCTTTCCCATTTCTTTTTAAATCGACGCAGTGCATGTTCAATCTGCTCTCCGTCTTTTAAGATAACTTCAATCATGTCAATATTCTCCTTTATCCAAGATAGGTTCTTAATATTTTACTTCGGGATCTATGCCTTAAACGTCGAATAGCTTTTTCTTTAATTTGCCTGACTCTTTCACGAGTGAGGCTGAATTCTTCTCCAATTTCATTTAGAGTTAATGCATAATCCATATCAATCCCAAAATACATTCTAATGACATCTCTTTCTCGTTTTTGAAGTGTGGTCAGAGACTGACGGATTTCATCCTTCAACGATTCGCCCATGAGTTTTGTGTCTGGCGATAATTGTTTATCGTCCTCGATGACATCCAATAACGCATTTTTTTCGCCTTCCCGAAAGGGGGCATTTAAAGATTGATGACGTCTTGAAATTCGCATAGCATCCAATACTTCTTCAGGTGTCATTTCAAGTTGCCGTCCTAATTCTTCTTCGTTGGGAGTACGTTCAATTTCCGCTTCAATTTTTTGAGCGGTTTTGGTAATTTTACTAATAGTCCCAACACGATTGAGTGGGAGTCGAACAATTCGGGAATGCTCAGCTAATGCTTGTAATATGGATTGACGAATCCACCAAACTGCATAAGAAATGAATTTAAACCCACGAGTCTCATCAAAACGACCTGCCGCCTTAATCAAACCTAAATTTCCCTCATTTATCAAATCGGTTAAAGGGAGCCCTTGTCCTTGATAATCTTTTGCAACGGACACCACAAAACGTAAATTTGCCTGTACTAATTCTTTTAAGGCAAGTCGATCATTTTTTTTGATCCGCTGTGCCAATTCCACTTCCCGATCTGGATGGAGAGGTTCATATCTACCGATTTCTTCGAGATAGCGACTCAAACTTCTGTTTGACTCATTTGCTGCTTTGGTTAATTTTGCCATAGATTTATATTATTTCCCATTTTAAAAAAGTCTATAAATATACTAATTATTTAAATAAATAACAAAATATTTCAATTCAAATTAATGATGCAAATTCAGACACAGACATTGTTTCCGGGCGACGGGTGAAATCAATTTTATCCTGAATGTCTTGTGGGATGTCCCACCCTTTCAAGGTGTTGCGTAACATTTTACGCCGTTGAGAAAATGCAGTGGTTACCAATTTGTTAAACTTCATGTATTTATCGTCGGGAACAACTGGATTTTCTTTTTTGGTAAATCGCACGATAGCAGAATCCACTTTCGGTTTTGGAATGAATACATCCGGTGGAATGGTAAAACAATATTCAATATCCAAATATGCGCCTGCCATTACTGTGAGTCGTCCGTAGGATTTGGTTCCCACGTCTGCAGAGAGCCGATCCGCCACTTCTTTTTGCATCATGATGAAGGCATCGTCCCAGAAATCCAATTGTTCTATGAGCCAAAAGATAATGGGTGATGTAATGTTGTATGGAATATTCCCAACCACGCGGACGGGATTTGCAATTGGAATCTCTTCAATATCCTGAAGGAGAACATCACCATGAACGATATGAAGACCCTTTAGATCAGAGCGAATGGAGAGGTGTTTAATGAGAAGGGGATCAATCTCAATAGCGGCCATTTCTTTCACATTGGGGAATATCTTTTCAGTAAGAGAGCCATCTCCGGGCCCGATTTCCAAAATTGAATCATCCTTTTGCGGTTCCACTGTACGGACAATCCGATCCAAAAGGTTGGTGTCCGTGAGGAAGTTTTGTCCCCACTTTTTTCGAAATGGATGATCTGTTTTATTCAATTTATATCCAAGCGATCTAAGGGGCTTTTGATCCGTTCAAATGCAATT
>CAZBZK010000024.1:18302-20995 GCA_964496365.1 uncultured bacterium | reverse complement strand
TGTAACAAAACGAGGAATTTGTCTTGAAGAAAATTCAAAAATTTCTTGGACTCAGGTTGAAACCGGTTCCGCAATTACTTGGAAATATCCCAGTGTTATTTTGAAGGGAGATAATTCTACTGGTGAATTTTATTCTGTGGCAATGACAAATAATTATCAGCAAGCTGATACAGGAACCAAAATGATTCATTTGGGAAAAAATACAACCAGCACCATCATCTCAAAGGGAATTTCTGCAGGGAAAAGTCAAAATACCTATCGTGGAGAAGTAAAAATCATGAAAAACGCCGATCAATCGAGAAATTATTCCCAATGTGATTCAATCCTCATCGGAAGTGAATGCGGGGCACATACTTTTCCCTACATAGATATTCGGAATCCCACAGCCCACATGGAGCATGAAGCTACCACATCTAATATTGGTGAAGACCAAATTTTTTATTGCAACCAAAGAGGAATTTCAGAAGAAAATGCAGTTTCACTCATTGTGAATGGATTTTGTAAAGATGTATTTGCAAAACTCCCCATGGAATTTGCAGTTGAAGCAAATAAACTCATGGAAGTGAGTTTAGAGGGAAGTGTTGGATGAATTGATTTTTGCCACCGATTTCTAAATTGAACTGTATTCATCAAACTTTTACTTAAATTGGTTTCTGATTTAGGACACATTTCATTTAGAGAATCTGAGTCTTAGGCAATTTATTTTAATATATCACTACAAATTACTTATTAATTTTTAACTAATTACCATTATGTTACGTATAAATAACCTACAATGCTCCATTGGAGAAACAGACATTTTACGGGGTATTACTTTAGATGTGGAACCGGGAGAAGTCCATGCAATTATGGGTCGTAATGGCTCTGGAAAAAGCACATTGGCACATCTAATCGCAGGGAAAAAAACTGCTAAAATCACGAATGGATCTATTGAATACAAAGGTCAAAATTTAATAGAAAAATCACCGGAAGAAAGAGCACTGGATGGAATTTTTCTGTCCTTCCAGTATCCAGTTGCAATTCCCGGTGTGAACATTACCTATTTTTTAAAAGAAGCGGTGAATACCAAGCGGAAGTATTTAGGATTGGAACCATTGGATGCGGCTGGATTCTTACAGGAAATTAAAGCCAAATTAAAATTGGTTGATTTGGATACATCCTTTATAAAAAGGTCAGTGAATGACGGTTTTTCCGGTGGAGAAAAAAAACGAAACGAAATTCTACAGATGCTCATGCTCGAACCAATATTATCAATTTTAGACGAAACCGATTCCGGATTGGATATTGATGCCTTAAAAACAGTGGCAAATGGTATCCAAATGTGTAAAACTCCAGACAGGTCATTTATAATTATTACACATTACCCTCGTCTTTTACACTATGTGAAACCGGATAAAGTCCATATATTGATCAAAGGGAAAATTGTTCAATCCGGGGGTGCTGAATTGGCGAATTTATTGGAAGAAAAAGGATATGGTTGGCTTGATTCATGAACTTCTCTGAATATAAAACTGAATTTGAGAAACTATTGAATCGAGATTATTTTTCCTCAAAAGTACATCCATTGAGGAAACAAGCGTTCTCAAAATTTTTGCAAGAAGGAATTCCAAACCAAAAGTGGGAAAATTGGAAATACGCAAATTTGTCTAATTTGCAGAAAAAACTATTTCAGATTTCGGACATAGAAGATGCACCTCGAACTTCCCCTGATATTACATCATATCATATCTCTGATGTAGATACCATCGTAATTTACAATGGACATTATCTTGAATCCATTTCATCTGCCCCTGAGGGTGTTCGTGTTTTAACTGGATCTGAATATTTTGACTTGCAAAACGGAGACATTGCTATAAGTAATTTTTCTCCATTTGATTATTTGAATACTGCGTTTATGGACAGCGGATTATGTTTAGTTGTTGATCCTGAAATGAACATAGAAACCCCTGTGAGATTACTTTTTGTTTCAAACGGATGTAAATCTATTATGGTAAATCCCCGGATCCATATTGACATGGGGGACTCAAGTAGAATGACATTTTTGGATCATCATGTTGGAGATGCTCAATCGTTTTTTCAAAATCAATCCATTTTTATTAAATTGGGGAATCAATCTGCTCTTGAACATATAAGAGTCCAATCCAATTCTCCTGGAACAACCAACATGGCGAATGTAAATGTCAAACAGCATTCTGATAGTCAGTTTTCATTTCATCAATTTTCAAAGGGAAGTCAATTGGGACGAACTAATATTTACTGTGAATTATTGGAAAAAGGAGGCAGTTGCTTTCTAAATGGACTTTCACTATCAGATGATACAAACCATTTAGATAATCACGTAGTCATTGATCATACTGCACCAAATTGTACCAGTTCGCAACAATTCAAATCTGTTTTAAAGGGCAAGTCATCCGGAGCATATACAGGAAGGACGGTGGTTCAGAATGGAGCTCAAAAATCTGATGCGAAACAATCAAGCAAATCCCTTCTATTATCAAAAAACGCAATCATGAATTCCGTTCCTCAATTGGAAATAAACGCAGATGATGTTTCCTGTGCACATGCATCGACCACGGGAGAATTGGACGAGGAAGCTATTTTTTATATGAGATCAAGAGGATTGGACACATCTACCTCAACCTCCTTAATGATACGGGGGTTTGTCTCCGAAGAAATTGAAAAAATAAAGCACA
>CAZBZK010000024.1:0-18202 GCA_964496365.1 uncultured bacterium | reverse complement strand
ACCTCCTTAATGATACGGGGGTTTGTCTCCGAAGAAATTGAAAAAATAAAGCACAAATCTACGTTTAATTATTTATCTAACTGGTTTGAAACATGGTTAGAATCATGACTCTAAATGAAAAACTTGAGGATATAAAAGAGCTATTTGACTTATTTGATAATCCTAAAGATAAATATATTCAACTTATGGATATGGGGAAAAAATCCCCGGGATTATCTCAGGAAGAAAGGAATGAGTCCAACAAAATTTACGGTTGTACGTCCCAGGCATGGGTCGTTATTGAACCGTCCGGGAATGATACATACCGATTACGAACAGATTCCGATGCTCACATTGTCAAAGGGTTGTTGAGTATTTTAGAGAAAATGTGCAATGATGAAACATTAAATACCATAGAAAATTTGGATGAAAGAGAACTATTAAACACAGTGGGATTAAATGGTGCTATTACCAATCAGAGAATGAATGGAATCGGCTCAGCCCTTCATAAAATCAAAAAGGAAATTCGATGTATGGAAATGAAGATGTCAAGTTAACTCGGGATGTAGAAGCCTGTTTGGTGCCTTCCGGTGAAAAGATTGAGTTGAAAAAAGGAGAAGTGGTCAGCATTTCCCAAGCCCTGGGAGGCAGTTATACTGTGTTAACTCAGGGAAATATGGTTCAAATTGACTCATCGAATGCCGATGCATTGGGAAAGGAAATCGAGCTAACTCCAGCAGAATCATCCGATCCTGAACAACCATTTCATGAACAGTTGGTTTGGGATCAAATGAAGACGTGTTATGACCCTGAAATTCCGGTAAATATTGTTGATTTGGGATTGATTTATGACTGTAAAGTTTGGGAATTACCCAATGATAATTATCGAGTAAATATTAAAATGACCTTGACGGCACCCGGTTGTGGTATGGGTCCCATGATTGCTGATGATGTTAAACGAAAAGTCGAGGCGATTCCCAGTGTTGAATTAGCAGATGTAGAATTGGTATGGGAACCTCAATGGGATATGGATATGGTTTCTGAATCTGCTAAGCTCCAACTGGGAATTCTTTAGTGGTCGAATCATTAAACAATATCCGTGGTTTATTTCCTCTTCTAAATTCGAAATTCAATAAAGAATTGGTGTATTTAGATAATGCATCCACAACTCAAAAACCACAATCGGTTTTAGATGCCATCCACAGTTATTATGTAGAAACCAATGCCAATGTACATCGAGGATTGTATTCATTGGGTCAAAAGGCTACGGAGGCTTATGAAGGAGCTCGCCAAAAAATAAGTGATTTTATAGGTGCTGAAGATTCTGCGTCTGTTATATTTACAAAAGGCACAACTGAATCCATTAATTTAGTTGCTTCAGCCTGGGGAAATTCCCATGTGAATGAGGGGGATGAAATCCTACTTTCTGAAATGGAACATCATTCAAATATTGTTCCATGGCAATTACTTGCCAAACGGAAAAAAGCAAAGATAAAAGCCATTCCATTGGACCAAGATCATCGATTGGATTTGAATGCAATGGATTCATTAGTTTCTGAAAAAACAAAAATTGTTGCTTTGGTACATCAATCCAACGTCACAGGTGTTATAAATCCCATTGAGATTATTTCAAAAAAAATTAGTCATACAAATGCAGTTTTTCTTGTTGACGGTGCTCAATCAGTTGCTCATCTACCTGTGAATATGAGTAATTTGGGGTGCGATTATTTTGCTTTTTCCGGACATAAAATGTATGGACCAACAGGAGGAGGAATTTTGTTTGCAAAACCTAATCGTTTAAACGAAATGGATCCTTTCCAAGGAGGAGGAGAAATGATTGATCGGGTTACTATTGAAGAATCGACATGGAATGTACCTCCATGGAAATTTGAAGCGGGAACACCTAATATAGCTCAAGCGGTTGGAATGGGTTCAGCGGTAGATTTTGTAACCGATCTTGGATTGGAAATGATAGATGGTCATTTAAATGAGTTGACTCTAATAGCATTAAATGAGTTAGGAAAGATTCAAGATATCAAATTATTTCACTCTGGAAACCCAAAGGAAAATGTCATCAGTTTTGTTGTGAAAGGAATTCACCCACAGGACTTGGCAATGATAATGAACGAGGACAGAATTGCCTTTAGAGTAGGACATCATTGTGCACAACCACTCATGAAACATTTTGGTGTGTCTGCAACTGCCAGAATCAGCTTTGCTGTTTATAATACGGAGGAGGATATCAAACGATTTATACAATCGTTAAAAGAATCAATTAAGTTATTGAATGGAAATCAACGAATGAGTGAATCCAAATCCAAGGTGGCGTTTTGAAACAAAGAGTATCCTGGGAAACTTATTTTATGAATATCGCAGAGGAAGTAGCCACCCGATCCACTTGCGAACGTAAGCATGTTGGTGCAGTCATTGTCCGGGGGAAAACCATTTTGTCCACCGGGTATAATGGAAGTGTTCGAGGTATGGCACATTGTGACGACATTGGACATGAAATGGAAAAAGGGCATTGTGTTCGAACCATTCACGCAGAGGCAAATGCTGTTGTCCAAGCTGCTCGAAATGGTGTAAAAATAGAAAATGCGGAAATTTATGTGACAGCTTCTCCATGTTATAACTGTTTTAAACTCATTGCCAATGCAGGAATTTCCGCCATTTATTTTGGGGAATTTTACAGAGATGACCGAATAGAGAGGTTAGCTAAAGATGCAAATATCCAACTAATTGATTTATCAAAACATCCCTCAGAATAATCTGATTTTCAAAAACTCTATTGGATAACTTCTTTCAATGTTTATGATATGAAATTTTCCCACGCTATTGTTTGTACACCCTGCAAAAATATGATTCATGGTATATCAACATCAAACTCGGGAATCCCGAATTATTTAAATGCTATGGATCAACACCAACATTATATAAAAATTTTAAAAGAATTGGGAGTAGATGTAACCGAACTTCCGCCGAATGAATCCTATCCTGATTCCACATTTATTGAAGATACTGCTATTTTAACATCATCTTTTGCAGTTATATCCAATCCCGGTGATGATTCAAGAAAAGGAGAAATAAATGCAATCGAGAATTACCTAAAAAGCTCATTTAGTGATGTAGAAAATATAAACTATCCAGGAACTCTCGATGGAGGGGATGTCTTGGAAATTGAAAACCAGTTTTATGTAGGAATTTCAAACCGAACTAATCAATCTGGTGCAGAACAGTTTGTTGAATATGTGGAAAAATTTGGTATGTTCGGTACAACCGTACCCGTGAATAAAGGACTCCATTTAAAATCTTCGGTGTCTTATTTGGGCCATCATTGTTTATTGATTGATTCTTATTCATTATCCAAGGAAAATTTTTCGAATTTTGATTTGATTTGCACTGAAGAAGGCGAAGGATATTCTGCAAATTCCATATCAGTAAATGGAACGGTCATTATGCCTTCTGGATTTCCAAAAACAAGGAATAAAGTAGAGTGTGCAGGATTCTCGGTAAGGACTCTGAATATGTCAGAATTTAGAATTTTGGATGGAGGATTGAGTTGCTTGTCCTTACGATATTAACACCTTGTGAATGATTTGTCTAACCATTATAAAATTAAGGAGATACTATGAAAAACATTAACGTATTAATCGGATTTATCTTTTCCATTAACTTAATATTTCCTCATTGTCAAGTCCCGTGTGGTATCTACGATGATGCATCGAGAATAGTAAGAATCCATGAAGATATTCAAACTATTAGGAAATCAATTAACAAGATCAATGAAATATCGATCGAAAAATCGTCTGCTCAAAACACGAATCAACTTATTAGGTGGGTGAATACAAAGGAGGAGCATGCCCAACATATTCAAGATTTGATACTGAATTATTTTTTAGCACAAAGAATTAAACCGAAGGATGAAGGAGAGAAAGGATATAATAAATATGTTTCTCTGACGACCATGTGTCAAAAAATCATTTTTTATGCCATGAAATCCAAACAAAATACGGATGTGTCTCCTCTGGAATTATTAAAGAAAAATCTACTTTTATTCACGGATAATTATTTTGATGACCATGGTAAGAAACACCTGAAAGAATTACTGAAAAAGTAAAATTTATCTCAGAGCGATCTGAAAAATTGAAGGGACAGTTATAGTTGGCAATTTATTTATAATGCTCTCCATTTTAAAACAACCCACGTTTCTATTATTTTTCATAGGAAATACTATTTCCTTGATTGGATTTGGATTTAATCTCATTGGATTTAGTTGGCTCGTTTTAGAAGAAACAGGTTCAGAAATTCTTTTGGGACAAATTATGGCAATGGCAACTTTACCCGGGTTAATTATTTCTCTTTTTACCGGTTTGATTATTGATAAAATGAATCGTAAATGGCTGTTGGTGATTCTGGATATTTTTAGATTGTTCGTGATTTTAGGTTTTGTATTTTCTCTGGTTCAATACGGATTTACCTTAAAAAATTTATTTATCACCGTATTTCTTATGGGCATTGGGAATTCATTATTTTGGCCCACTGCTTCGGCCTTTGTTCAGGAATTAGTTTCAGAAAAAGACTATTATAACGCCAACGCTCTTCTATCTGCAAGTTATCAGGTTGGGTCAATATTGGGTGCGGGACTTGGAGGATTTCTCGTTCATTCTTTTGGTGTAACACTTACGTTAAGTTTTACAGCTGGAACGTATTTAATCTCATCTGTTTTTATCATGTCAGCCCCGTTTGTTTATAAAAAACATTCCCACGAATCAGAAAAATTTAGTGAGGCTGTGTCTCAAGGATTTCTTTTTTTAAAACGTGAAAAAGGGTTAATGATATTTGGGTTCACATCTATTTTAGGTGACGTTGCTATTTGGGGTTCATTAACCATTTTGACTATTTCCATTTCAAAAATAATCTTTGACGCTGGATCGTTAGGTTATGGCATCATGGATGGATTTTATGGATGTGGAGCTTTACTTTCGGCGATGGTATCTGGATATGTCATAAAACGTATGAAAAAACAATGGTATTTATTTGGATGTTTTACGATTGCTGGAATCATGTGTCTGTTAGCACCGGTTCTTCCTTCTTTATGGTTGGCTTCCTCTGCTTATTTGAGTATGGGACTCACTAATAATTCCGCTCGAATTGCCACACGTACTGTGTTTATGGAAATGGTTTCCAATAAAATTATGGGAAGGGTACAAACTATATTTGGAATGTACACCCGAGTGATGGTTATCATCAGTTCACTAATTGCAGGTTATTTGGTGGAACAATATTCAATCATGTCCGGTATGATTTTTTCCATGGGTCATTTTTTTTCTGCGGCTTTGGGTGTGGTGATCATTATGACATCTTATGAATATAGAAACGTATTATTATCACATAAAGTATTGGTTGAATAAAATATTATTTATATTTGTATTATAGAGGATATAACTTAATAGTTAAGAGTGAATAAGCTCTTTATAAAGGTTTTTATTCAAAATAGACGAGCAGGTTAAAAGTCCTGAAAACAAGGCACCGGTCACTCCAACTGTTGTAATGTCTTGCCCGGTAAGAAATAATCCCTTTATTGGCGTGTGAGGTCGTAACCAACGTTGTCGAAATCGAGACGGTGTATGTTCCAATCCATATAATTCACCATTTTCGTAATGCATCATGGATTTGGTGGAAAGGGGGGTGGAGAGTTCGTAATAATCAATTTTACCCCTCAATTGTGGGAGCGTCTGGAAAATCTGATCAAACATTCTTTGACAGATTTCCTCCTTCATTATTTCATAGTCTTCTCCTCTATTTTTCCATGGTTTGTGTTTCCACTTTTCCACCGATGAAAATGGTGCGAGAGTTATGGCTTCCATCGTGGTTCTGTTTGGGAATGATTCTAATTTTTCCGGATCCTTTGCAGAAGGAAAAGAAAGATATAATACTGGAAATGGTTTGGATGGATCCTGCAAATATTCTTTCACATTTTTGTCATGATTATAAGTGGGATAAATCCAGTAATTAGAGGTAGATAAACATAAATTCTCAGGTGATTCTTTCATTCCCATGTAAAGACAAAAATGCCCATGAGTTTTGGTTACTTTTGATAGATTCTTTGTTATATCTGAGTGAGAATGTGAACGAATCATCTTTCCAAACGTATTCATCACACCAGCACTACTGATAACAAGAGGTGATTTGATTTTCTCGCCGGATTCGAGCTTAACTCCCACCGTTTTATTTTTCATGATTAAAATTTCATCGACTCCAGAATTCACGCATATATTCCCACCTGCATTTCGTATAATGGGGAGAACAGATTCGGCAATTTTTCCCGATCCTCCTATGGGGTAATTTCCACCATCCATATAATGTTTTGCAACCCCGGCCTGCATAACGAAACTACTTTGTTTTGGAGGTAATCCATAATCACCCCACTGTCCAGTCAATACACCCAATAGTTTTTTATTATGGGTGAGATTGGAAATAACGTCATAAGTGGTTTGATCAGAAAGTCCATAAAATGATCTGGTTTGAAAAGGAGACAACAGTGCAGATAAAAAAGGAGGAAGTACCTTGTTTTTGTAATAGGATATGCTTTTTTTTGAAACGTCGTCCAACAAAGAAATGTAACGATAAATGGCAAGATCCTCTTTTGGAAATGCATCCACTAAATTTGCGATAAACTGTTCCTTGGGTGCGGTGAACGAATATTGTTTGTCAGGAAAAACAATTGTGTCATAATTATCATCCATTTTGTTCCAATCCAGTCTATCTTCTGTAATAAGGTCAAACAATTGTCTTGATGCACTGGTTTTATTATGGACATCGCCAATGTAATGAATTCCCACATCCCACTCATATTCATTTCTCTTAAAGGTGTGGGTAAAACCACCGGGTTTAAAATGTTTTTCCAGAAGGAGACACCGCTTCCCCATTTTAGATAATAATGCCCCACAACATAAACCGCTCATCCCCGAGCCAATGATGATTGCGTCATACGAATCGCTAAATTCATTGGTGTTATATGATTTGTATTTCAATTAATTTTCTGCTCGCAGGTTTAAGTTATAAATTACCTTTCTCACCTCACTCTTCCCATATTTTCTCTTTCATTGTGACGAGCCTATTTTTGTTTACCATTTCTATCAACAAAGAATAGCCAACCTACATTCTCAAGCAGTTTATTTATCTTTATACGTGATTGTGCTTCAGTGGATGTCATGACAGGGTAAAATTATGAATAATCAAGAATAAAATTGAAGGCACTTATATTAAAAGGGTTATTCCAAATTCATGGATAGTTTTTTTTTGAAAAAAAGCAAAAATAAAGAGCGAAAAATCAGTTATCGTTTTAAATTTCCACCCTTATTTTAGGATAAAAATGGAAATTCAACTAAACGAAAAAGGGACATTTAATAGGGAAATGATTTTGTCCATTCCTTGGGATGAGTGTGCCCGGGATTATGAAAAAACGATTTTGAAATTACGCAGAAAAATTAAACTTCCGGGTTTTCGTCCAGGAAAGGTTCCGAAACAAGTATTAATTAATCAGTATCAACCATTAATAGAGGCAGAATTTTTAGAACATAATATTCAATCCTATTATAAAAAAGCGTTAAACAGTGAGGAGATTCAACCTATTAATCAAGCGGAGGTTTCTGATGTAGATTTTTCATTTGGTCAACCCTTATCGTTTAAAGCATCCTTTGAAATTGAACCGGAAATCTCTCTCCCAAAATTAAAGAAAAATAAATTGAAGGTGGTCAAACCAATTTATAAAACGGATGATGAAGATGTTACCCTTGCCATCGAAGAATATCGACGGTCAAATATGAATGTGAAAACCATTGAAAATGGTGCAGAAGCTGGTGATTATATCATTTGTGATTTACAGGAAACGGATGCTGCTGGCAATCCTCTAATTGGACAAAAGATTGAAAAACAATACTTGAAGGTGGGGGATTCTCAATTTTCAGAAGATACAAACAGAATTCTAACAGGAATCAAGCCGGGAGAATCAAGACAAATTTCCCTTCAGGCGAATGAGACTGTTTCTCATTATAAGGTAAATACTACCAACGTGGAGCGCCAAATTTTACCTGAAATTAATGATGAATTCATTCAACAAATTGATCCTGAAGTTTCCGGTATAGAGGAATGGAAGCATAAAATTAGGGATGTCATTGAAAAAAATTATGATGCTAAATCAAAAGAGCAATTCAACCAAAATCTATTTGATGCTATGATTCATTTTGTTAACCCAGACTATCCTCCATCTATGGAAACTGGATATTTAGATGGCTTTGTTGAAGATATTAAAAAATCTGGCGAACATGTAAAGGACGAAAAGAAAGTACGAGATATGTTTCGTCCGACCGCAGTTCGAAATTTAAAATATTTTTTAATACGAAAAGCACTTATTAAAGACCAAAATATTAGTGTAAGTTCAGAAGAGGTTGAAAAAAGAATTAACCAAAGTTGCTTAGAAAATCCAAAAAAAGAAAAAGAGATAAAAAAATATTATCGCAAACCAAGTCATAAAAAACGATTAATGGACAGTATGATTGATGAGAAAATAATGGACTATTTAGAGCAGTTCGCAAAGGTTACTCTTGATACCATCAATACTGCTGACCTTCGTAAACAACAGAAAGAGCAAACTCATGAGCATTAAAGAAATGTCACAATTAATTCCAATGGTTGTTGAGCAATCCGGTAGAACGGAACGAGCTTTTGATATTTATTCTAGACTACTCAAAGAAAGGATTATTTTTTTGGGAAGTCCTATAGATGATAATGTCGCTTCGTTAATCATAGCACAACTTTTATTTCTGGAAGCAGAACATAAGGAAAAGGATATTTTTTTGTATATCAATTCTCCCGGTGGTTATGTAACCGCAGGGTTGGGAATTTACGATACCATGAATTATATCAAGTCTGATGTGGCAACCATTTGCATGGGACAGGCATCCAGTATGGGAGCTCTACTATTGGCGGGAGGAGCAAAAGGAAAACGATCTGCACTTCCTCATTCACGTATCATGATTCACCAACCATTAGGAGGAGCTGAAGGTCAAGCAAGCGATATTAAAATTCAAGCAGACGAAATTATCAAATCGAGAAAAAATCTTAATAAAATTTTAAGTAAATCAACTGGACAAACCGTAAAACGAATTGAAAAAGATACAGATCGGAATCATTTTATGAGTGCTGAAGAGGCAAAAAAATATGGAATTATTGACAAAATATTGTCATCCAGATAATCATTTTATTACAGACTGTTCATATAATATTCAATTTCTTGTATTATAGAAAAATTCCATTAAATTCACGATTCGTATTTACAATTAAAATCATCATTTAATTTATATTTAAACGTGACTAGACTCTACTACTTTCTAACCCCTGCATATTTCATATGTGCTTTGATGACTAGCGGATGTGATCAGAAAGAGGAAGCGGAAATGGAAATATTCAAATCTGTTAATACTCTGGATTCACCTACTGTTGGGGATGGTTCCACCGGTCACGTAGGAGACTATTTTTACAATTTAGATGATGACATAGAAGTCCAGTTTTATAGATATGACAATGCAAAATTCGGATTTAGTTACGAGAGCTTTTTAGCACTGTATGGTAAAGACCCAACCATCCTTACCTTTAAAACATACCCTCAATTGATTGTTAATGAAACATCAGGTGAAATGGATACATCAGGATATATGAAAGTAACTCCCAATGCTCCAACTTGGCTGATTGAGAGGCATGAATTGGACCCTGGAAATTGTCCTGAATCTTTGTGTAACGGTGATTTAGACATCTCATTCAACGAGGTAGGAAAGGTGGTAGAGGACTCAGTTGCCCTTTTTTCTATTCAATTTAAAAATGTAGATAAACTGACATGGGAGTTTGATGCGGAACCGGATTTACAGCGATACAAGCCCGTGAATTCAGATTGGATGTTTCAGAGCGATACCATAAACTTTTTTGACACATTGGATATCGTATCTTATACATCCGTTGTAAATGAATTACCGCAAGATGGCTTTGTATTTGTGGATCGTTCAGAATGGACCAAATCTGAACATGAATATTCTTCTGATTTAGTTCCGATTTCAAAAGAATTCCATTTTCCATCATGGCGTCGACTTCATGGTGATTCTCTCATGTTTAGAATCAACACAGATTGTAATGATAACGGAGTATTCGATGAATTGGGAGAAACTGAAGTATCCTCTGCAGATGGATGTGCATCCAATGAAATTTTCGTATTAGATAATGAAACCACCGGTGAAGGATTTTGTGATCGGGGTAATGGCGTATGGGACCCACCTGAAGTCTATGTGGATCATAATGAAAATGGAAGTTATGATTTGAATGAACCTTTTGAGGATAGAAATTGCAATGAGATATGGGATGATTCCGAGGAAATCGTTAACGATGACGGTGATGGATTGTGTTGTGGAGATGATGAAGATTTTGTTGACAGAGGAAATGGAAAAAAAGATTTATCTGAAGAATTTACTGATGACGGGGATGGGGTTGTTGCGCCGAATGAATTATACATATTTGATTTAGCACCCAAAACATTGTTGGTAGATTGGGAAGACCCACTCCATCCCAAACCAATGATAAGTGTGTATCCAGGTGACTCCCTAACCACACGATGGAATGTCAAATATTTTGATATAATTATGGAAACAGACCGTTCAGATTTCAAAGTGACTTATGTGGATAATTTGGATTCTGTGGTAACCCAATATAATAATAAAATTATAGAAACTGTTGGCGAAGAAGGTGCTGACTCTGATTACTATATCACCAAAACAGAATGGATAGAATCCAATCCAAATACTGGGGACAGTCGAAATTATGGGTATCATATTTTTAATTTGGACGGTAACGTATATAAATTGATTCATCCCAGTTATTTCAAGCCGTATGGATACCATGGATTTACTTATGATCGAGTAGATGGTTCTGTAAATTTTTCAACGGATAGTTATAACAGCGGGTTTTGGCATAAATCAAATTCAATGGATGAAATTTTGTATTATACATCCAATGGCTTGATACGTGATGGAGAGATTGTTAATGAAGAATATTATGATACTACATCCGTTGGAATTTATTTTGTAAGAAAATCTCAGCAAGTGTTTTCGGATAGCGTCACAGTTCCTGCAAAAACAAAAAGGGGAATGGAGACCTCGTCTGGAATTCAGTGCTATAGAGAACCACCTAATCCTGTAGGTTCAGTGGATGAATGTCCTGCAGCTGATACAACCTTTAACGAATGTTTTAAAATAGTTCGAAGTGTAAATATGACCATGATCGGAAGTGGAGTGGAATGGGAAGAAGAAAATACAACTTGGTTAGTAAAAAATTATGGGATTGTAAAGTCAGAATTGAAAGTTCGCTGGGGTGAGTCCATTTGGTTTGATTCAGATGATGAAATTTGGGCTGGATATTCTCGATGGGAAATGGGCAACTTTTCGACGAAAACAGGTGATACAGGACTGCTTGCAAAGCTGTTGAATTCAGCAAAAGTGGTTGATTTAAAGTCCCTTGATAAGTTGGCTGAGTTGAATAATGACCCTTATCAAATTCATCGAACATTAGGTCTTCATCGAATTCAATTTCCTGTGGAGAACTAATATGACTTTCATGAAAAGAGTCCAGTTTTTGATTCCCCTTTTATTTTTGTTGATGGTGGTTGATGTGTTTGGTGGAACGGACGGTACCATTCGTGGAAGGATAACAGACGTTGATAAAAATCCACTACCGGGAGCTCAAATTTATATTCCGGAAATTTCTCAAGGTGCCATTGCAGATATTGATGGGAATTATATAATTCTCAATGTTGGTGTTGGTAGTTATGACGTATCTGTAACCATGATGGGTTATCGGAAAGAAACTCGCAAGAAAGTAAAGGTCATGATGGATCAAACCGTGTGGTTAAACTTTGCACTTCCAGTTGCGGCTATTGAAGGAGAAGAGGTGGAAGTTATTGGCGAAAGACCTTTGGTTGAAAAAGGTACCACTTCCAAGAAAATTACCATCGATAAAGAAGCCGTAGAATCGCTTCCAATTCGGGATTTAACCGAACTATATTCTCTGCAATCCGGAGTCGTTCAGGTAACCGGACAACAGCAGGGTGCCATCAAAGATCATGAAGAAAGAGGGCTTCAGGAAATTCACGTGCGAGGTGGACGATCCGGTGAAATTGCCTATATGATAGATGGTATGTACATCCGTAATCCTATTTACGGCGGGATTGGGACGGGAACGAGGCTAAACCTGTTTGCTATAAAGGAGTTTGACTGGCAGCCCGGTGGATTTAATGCAGAATATGGAGATGCAATGTCCGCTGTTTCAAATATGCACACCAATATTGGAAAAGATAAATTTTCCTATGGATTCAAATATTCCACCAGTTTAGTGGGAGCATCCTTGGGAAATGAATATGATGAACTTCGAGGATATAATGATTATAATTTGGGTTTTGGTGGAAAGTTACCGGGAATATTAAATAGACTTTATTATTGGTTTTCAGGTCAATATACTATTTACGATAATTACAGGGTTTATCAGTTTGATGATAATATTTATATCAATGATCCTAAAGACCCGTACAACGAAGCCAACCGGGAAAGATTGGTTCAGCCTTGGGATAACGAAGCAGGATGGCGAGGGTTTGGAAAAGAGAAAACTTGGGATGTGTTTGGAAAACTCTCCTATAAGTTGTCCAATCGTTTGAGATTTAATGCATCTTATTGGCAGGTTGCTGCACATCGAAAAGGATTTGGTCAACGATATTTGTATTGGAATGAAGGTCAAAATGAATTGTTCAGGGATACGTATCGTTATTCAGGAGAAATAAATCACTCATTAACCAGTAAAACTTTTTATACGGTAAGAGTGTCTCAATTTGTGCAACAGCAATTCCAAGGTGTGCGTTGGAACGATACCGATGAGGATGGCTATCCGGATTGGTACGAGTGGCGGTATCCCGCTGGGCCAAATCGTGAAATGTCGGATCATAACAATCCCTTTGTTGTTCCCTATACCGTTTCTGAAAATTCTGATACAGTGTACTATAAAAAGCGGGATGATCGGAGTGGATGGTATCACGGAGCTACTCCCGGTTTATATAATTGGGATTCAGCGGAAGATTTTAATGATAAAAACGGGAACGGAGTATATGATTCCGGTGAGTTTGATCCAGAAAAACATGACCGTAATGGAAACAATATCTGGGATGGTCCCGAGTTTGTCCAAGAGCTCTATTATAGAGATGGCGATTATTGGCTGGAACCAGAAATGTACCAAAGTTATGAACCATTTGCAGATTATAGGCATATTGACCTTCAATATAGTCAAGATCCTTGGTCAGAAAGCAACCGAGGTCCTCGTTATTTTGGTGTTCAAGAGAATGGTGATCCGTGGGATCCCACGGATCCGTTTTATTATATGCCAACTTTTGATGGATATGCATGGGAGGAAGGAAAAGTATTTGGTGGACACGATACATTTTATGCTACGTCCAATGCGGTTACGAACGAGATTCGATTTGATATCACATCCCAAATGACAGATCGATGGAAACTGAGATCAGGGATAGACTATAAATCACATAAACTTGATTTTTACGAAGTGAAAGACCCATGGGAAGGGGAGGCAGCTTTTTCTCAGACATTTGCTGAATATTGGGTAGATTCAGGTCCAGATGGATTGTTGCCAACTGACCCTGAATACGAAGATCCTGATTTTGGAGAAAATAATGGTGTGTGGGATAAAGGTGAGGAATATCGGGATTCAAATGGTAATGGGCAATGGGATAATTTTCGGGAACCCACCGAATTTTCCACCTATATTCAGAATACATTTGAAGTTCCATGGATGGTCATTAATGCGGGAGTAAGGTTGGATGCGGTGAATTACAATACGGAAATCTGGGCTGATACTTCAGGAGAATACACACCGGGAATTCCCTGGTATTTTGATGACACAAATAACAATGGCACTTGGGATAGCGGTGAAGATGCATCTACTCAAATAAAACAATCTTTTGGTGCGGATCCTCCTGTTATTTTTAGACAATCAAAATGGTTTTATAAAATAAGTCCCAGAATCGGGTTTAGTCATGTCATAACTGACAGAGCAACGTTTACCTTTAATTACGGTTTGTATTATCAAACTCCTATTTATCAAAACGTATTTCTTCAAACCAATCGATTAGAAGATCCGTCCCAACTGTTTGAAGAGGGGGAAGGGTTAATTGGAAATGCGACTATGAATTCGTCGAGGACCCAGTCCTATTCAGCGGCATTTAATATTCAAGTTGGAAAACATTGGGCATATACAGTGGCTGCATGGGTTAAAGATATGGATCAATGGGCAACCTCAAAATTTTTCAGAAGTGGTGTGTACGAATATCGAGTGTTTTCAAATGGAGATTATGGAAGTGCAAAGGGAATCGATCTTACTTTGGAAAGAAGGGGGAAATTTGTGAATTCTCTTGTCCAATATACATATTCCATCGCAAAAGGGAATAGTGAATATGATTGGGCTGCTGTTGAAGGAATTTGGGTTGATGCTCCATCCCAAGAATTTTTAATGCCCTATGATCGACCTCACGATTTGACCATTTCTTTGTACACTTTTTTACCCTTTGGGATCAATATGGGGCTCACAGGTATGTACCAATCAGGATATCCATATACGCCTATGATATTTAACGGTAATACTCCTACATCGGATCTAAAAAATAAAAATACAAAAAGATCTCCCAATACACGAATGGTCAATTTGTCTCTCTCAAAAGGAATAAAATTCAAGGATTTTAAGTTATCTCTTGGTTTGAATACATTTAATTTATTGAATTTAAAAAATTCATTTTATGTGTATCCTCTGACTGGAAAACCAGACGACCCCGGAACTTACTACACTGATTGGGTAGGCTTACCGGATGCAAAGCATGATAAGTCTGCATCCTATTATGATAATCCTTGGGTGAATGCTTCTCCTCGGGAAATCAATTTCTTTATTCGGGTGGACTTCAGGTAACTCAATTGATTTATCCAAAAATATTGTGCAGTATCATGGGAATTGTCCTGTTATTTCCCATTTGTGTTATGGGTGCTGATCCATCAGTAAAAGAGAGTATTCCAGAAATGGAACCTGTATATGATAAAGTGAATCCCTTATCAAAAATTGGGGATTATCCTTATCCGACCAATCCATTGAATGATCGGGCAAAAGGGTATTTATTGCAGGGAAAAGTTAAAAACGCTGTTACAAATTTTGGTAATTACATTACATGGGATTATCATCCTGCAGGATTGTGGGGGGATTATACCAATTTGCCTAATGTTTCATTTTTGGCTGGAGTATCTGGGCATTCCTTGAGTTCAAAATATTCATGGACAAAATGTGGAGAAGCTCCCATTGCTGAAACAGCGGTAGAGACGGATTCAGTCGAAATTTGGTGTTCCCATGATGCGTATGAATCTTGGTTTTTTGGAGGAGATACAAATTTTGTGGGAATCGTTTTTGAAATGGAAAATGATTGTGGAAACCCTGATGGTGATCGGGATTGTGGAATTTGGCGTCCTGATAGTGAGTCCAAAAAATTGGTAATAGACCTAATTGATGGTGAGCACCAATGGGGAATTTCTGATGTGTCTCAAGAAATATTTATTAGTATTAAGCAAGTTGGATACACGGAAGTCAATCCTAACTATTCTTCTGCCCGAATTGGGTTAATATATCCGTGGGGATTGCGTCCTGCATTAAAAGAACGAACTGACGATTTTGATGTGTATCAATATGGCGAGGATAAGGAAGAATGGACTTCTGATGACCAGTATGAATTTTATGGATCGAATGTTACCGAATCTTGGTTCACAAGAGTATCAAATTTAAGGGATACAGAGTGGCATGCCTCCACTATGGCGAGGGTGAATTCACACGATTTAGAAGTAACGTCTGGTGATATTTTTGCAGATACACCTTTTTCCGATCCCAATGATACTTATCCGCTTTTGGCTCATAGTCTCTATTCCTCCACTTGGCCTAAGAGATTTAATATGGAGACTGGAGAATTAGAGCCATTTTGGCCAGGCTGGTGGGGAGATGAATATTATGGGGATGATCCGGATGCATGGGCAGTGAATGGAATTGTAGGATGCTCGGGGACCAGAAAAGATCCGGATTGCTGGAAGGAAGTTCCCGGTAGGTTTATTTCTGATAATGATGTGTATATGGAGTTCGACGATCGTTGGGCACATCGAAGTAATCGTGTAAATACCAATAATCAATATGAGCAAACGGGTTACCCAATGGGATTAAAAGTAATGTCAGAAGCTCATACATATGGAGTTGCCTATGCTGAGGATATCATGTTTGTTACGGTTCGGGTTCGAAATGAAAGTGGTGATTGGGTAGATGAAGATGGAGTGTTTCATGATGGGATGATCATGCCGGACGGAACTAAATTGAATCGTGGTAAAGGGTTCAATTATAAGGATATATTTTTGGGATTTTATATGGATGCAGATGTGGTATCCGCTGACGCTAGTGGAAATTTTGGAGTCCATACCAATGCTGATGATTATATGAAATATTATTGGGAACGATTTTCTGTCAAGGAAGATTCTTTGATAATCAGTATGGCCATGATTGGTGATTATGATGGATACAGTAATGCTGCGTCCGGTTATGCAATGGAAGATGGTTCTAGAAAAGGAAACGATTTTGGCATAGTTGCTACCCAGTTACTGGACTCACCCATAGCTACTAATCCTGTTGATTTAGATCAAGATGGTACTACTGATATTTATCCCGGAGAGCCCTTGAAAATGACAGACTGGCATTGGTTTGATTGGTATAATCGTCCAGGAGTTGTTACTCGTGAAAGTAATACCAACTGCTGTGCCGGTTCTGCAGGTCGCCCTCAAGCAAGAAATAGGGAAGAAATTTTGTTAAAGGTGATATCCGGGGATACAACCAATTTATCTGATGATGAAAAAACTTGGTTTTTTCATTTACCAAATCCTGATTTACCAGAGGACCCGTCAACCAATCCATTGAATCCTCATTTTGATTCCTTGGATGGATTGGAAAAAGAAGATATTTTTGACGATGGGTTGGATTGCGTTTTGATTATGAGTTGTGGTCCTTTTGATTTTCCAGTAGGTGAGACGGTTCCCTTCTCATTTTGTATTATTTTTGGAGAAGATGAAGAGGATTTAAAAAATAATGCCCGTTTTGCACAGGTGATGTATAATTCGCACTATCAAGGGTTTACGCCTCCCATTAAGCCTAAGGTTTATACAGAGTTGGATCAGGGAAAAGTAACCATTTATTGGAATAATGCACCCGAACAGTCGGTTGATGTTGTCACTCGATATTCGGATTTTGAGGGATATAAAATTTATAAGAGTTTTGATGGTGGAAAAACATGGGGTGGTTCTGAATATATGATATTTGATGACAATGGGATTCACGTAGGCTGGAGACCCATAGCTCAGTATGATCTAACCGCTGAAGTTGATAGTGCTTTCTGTGTGTATGGAAAAAATGAAGATGGCTCTTGTGTAGAGGGAATAGTCCGGGGTCATGGAATTTCAGGTCCTGATCCTCATACTCCTTGGTTCTCCTTGGGGAATGACAGCGGGTTTGATGATATCAAGTTAGAAACTCCAAAAATGGTGATCATAGGTGAAGACACTACATTTTATCACTACAAATATGTGGATATGGATGTTCACGATGGGATGCAATACACTTATTCGGTTACATCATACGATATGGGAATTGAAAAAGATTATGCAATTGTTTGGACAGATAGCCTAGATGGATTTCAACCTGATACTTTGGATTCTTACTCCAATCCTGATAATTGGGCGAGTCCGGATGGGTACCAAAATATTGAATGTTCCCGAGGAACCACAGTACACGATCCAAATTTTGTAACCGTTTATCCCGGTGCACCACCAAAGGTGGACTTGTCCATGGTTAGTGTGGTTCCTAATCCGTATTTTGCCAGATCCAATTTCCCTGAAAATGAATATGTAAGAGATTTGCATTTTACGAATTTGACATCCTTTTGTACCATTTCAGTATTTACGGTTTCAGGAGAAAAAGTAGCTGAATTTGAACATAATGACCCAAATGTAGGAACGGCGGCTTGGGATTTGAGGACTGTTAATAATCAAGAAATTGCACC
>CAZBZK010000023.1:0-21052 GCA_964496365.1 uncultured bacterium | reverse complement strand
CTTTCAAACAAGCAATATGACTATTCAAGGTGTCCGTTTTTTTGTTGCAAGATCACATCACCTCTTTGTAAAAAAGTGGGGATGGGGTAAAAAAAGAAATACCTTATTTATCAATTTTAGCTTGGTCACAATGTGGACACACTGTCTCGTAAATGCAGTTATTGTTATAGGTTTTTTAGGTTTGATTCCCAGGCGTTCCTGCCATTTGAAATCGTCGGTAAATGCTAAATTATTTGCACTTACCGACGATAGCCCTCCTTAATTACCGCTGATTTTGAGTGCAGTTAAATGTACTCAGATAGATTCAAAAAAATATTACATAAAAATTCAATGTATATACTATGTATGTCTAAGTCCCAAAACGATAAAAATAACCACTTGATTGGATTTTTTCTTTGACTTAATTTTTCTCTTGAATTGCAGTTAATTGCAATCTCAAACAAGCAAATTATTTAATCCAATTTATTACAGGAATGTCAATATGGCGACTTTGATTTTGCGGGATACATACCGTGCATTGGAAGAAAAAATGAAATCAATTGATAAATTGAAGAGAGAGACTTCAATAAAGATTAGAGATGCAGCCAGTCATGGAGATCTAAAGGAAAATGCGGAATACCATGCTGCCAGAGAGGAACAGAGTTTAATCATTTACAAAAAGCAATTGTTACAGTCACATGCACCATTTCGGTTTATCGAGAATAACGAAATTGATACTGACGAGGTAGGATTCGGAAATAAGGTAACAATCATAGAGGATGGCGTAGATGAAGCAGAAGACTATTATCTGTTAGGTCCCATCGAGTTTGAGTTGGACTTGTATCCTATGATTGTCACATACCACTCACCCTTTGGTCAAGCCATTATTGGAAAAAAGAAAGATGAAAAATTTTCACTTGAAATTGAGGGGAAAGACATAAAATTTACCATTAAGGCAATAGATAGGATTTCTACTAAATGACACTCAATTTTATTATTTGCTAAATTATTCTCATAGGTGTACTTCAAAACTTAAAGATAGAGAATTACTAATACCCACCGTGGGAATACTGAATAATCCACCAAATTTAATCTAATCATTTCAATATAAAACTATATAATGCAGTTTTGATTTCTGGAATCAATTGACTGTGTCGATGCTGAAATAAACAATTCAGAATGATTGTTTTACAAAACAAAATCTCCGAACAAACTATGAATATCCCCTCTATTGTAAATGAGATGACTAAGGGGTAAGTTGTAAAATAGATTAATAACGATAATGTTCTGGCTTGTAGGGTCCTTCTTTAGGTACACCAATATAATCTGCTTGTTCATCTGTCAATTCCGTCAACTCAGCACCTAAATGAGCTAAATGCAGACGAGCCACTTCCTCGTCTAATTTTTTTGGTAATACATAAACACCAATGTCCGGTGCATCCTTCGCCAAAGCAATTTGTGCCAATACTTGATTTGTAAACGAATTAGACATGACAAAACTTGGATGACCTGTTGCACAACCCAAATTCACCAATCGCCCTTCTGCCAATAAAAATATTTGATGTCCGTCAGGAAACGTGTACCTATCAACCTGTGGTTTAATTTCCTCTTTATGAACATCAGAATCATCATTGAGTGGTGTCACCTGAATTTCATTATCAAAATGACCAATATTACAAACGATAGCTTGGTCTTTCATGCCATACATATGGTTCCGGGTGAGTACATCTTTGTTCCCTGTTGTCGTAACAAAAATATGCCCTTCTGATAAGGCATTTTCCACCGTGGTAACTTCAAAACCCTCCATAGCCGCTTGTAAAGCACAAATTGGATCAATCTCCGTTACAATGACTCTGGCACCATATCCTCTCATGGATTGAGCACATCCACGACCGACATCGCCATAACCACACACCACAACGGTTTTCCCTGCTACCATTACATCCAATGCTCTCTTCAAACCATCTGCGAGAGATTCACGACATCCATAAATATTATCGAATTTTGATTTGGTTACGGAATCATTTACATTGTAGGCTGGAAAAAGAAGTTCACCCATTTTGTTCATTTGCATAAGGCGGTGAACACCGGTAGTCGTTTCTTCTGAAACACCGATTATGTTTTGGGCAATTTCGTGCCAATGATTTGGGTTTTTATCCAAAACATCTCTAATTAATTCTTCAATGATACGTTCTTCTTCAATCTTTGTGGTGATGGCTGGAACGTCTCCATTTTTTGCATAATAATTTTCCAAAGCATATCCTTTGTGAATCAATAATGTAGCATCTCCACCGTCATCTACAATAAGATCAGGTCCAGAACCATCAGGAAAGGTCAAAGCTTGGAGTGTACACCACCAGTATTCTTCCAAGGATTCCCCCTTCCACGCAAAGACAGGAACACCCGTTTTTGCAATAGCAGCTGCAGCATGATCCTGAGTTGAAAAAATATTACAGCTTGCCCATCTAACATCAGCACCTAATTCGACTAATGTTTCGATGAGAACTGCAGTCTCCACTGTCATATGAAGTGATCCAGTTATTTTCTTTCCTGATAATGGTTTATCCATTCCATATTTCAGCCGTGTTGCCATAAGACCCGGCATTTCTTTTTCAGAAATTCCGATGGACTTTCTACCGGCTTCCGCTAAATTAATATCTTTTATTTTGAACGGCAATGCTTCGGTTATAGTTGGTGTGAGTGTTTCATTCATAATGTCCTCTTAAATTTTGGATCGAAGTTCATCGACCTTATCGGTTTTTTCCCAAGTAAATAAATCTAATTCTCTCCCAAAATGCCCGTAAGATGCAGTTTGTCGATATCGTGGCTTTTTCAAATCTAAATAATGAATGATTTCACCGGGACGTAATGGAAAAACATCCCTTGCAATCTTAGTAATGGTAACATCATCCATTTTTCCGGTTCCAAATGTTTTTACGTAGAATGAAGTGGGTTCGGCTACACCAATTCCATAGGACAATTGAATTTCACATTTATCCGCTAATTCTGCAGATACGATATTTTTGGCGATGTATCGAGCCATATAGGTTGCACTTCTGTCCACTTTGGATGGATCTTTTCCGGAAAAAGCACCACCACCATGAGGTGCATATCCACCGTAAGTATCCACAATAATTTTTCGTCCCGTTAATCCGGTATCTGCAGCAGGTCCTCCATATACAAATCTACCCGTTCCATTGACAATAAACTCTCCATTATGAGCTAAATCATAGGATTTTAAAACGGGACTGATGATATGAGTTTCCACTTCTTTTTTTACAAATTCCAACTCCTTTTCTTCTGTGCCGTATTTCCCTAACAAATCATCGTGTTGGGTAGCGACAACAACTTTATTGACTGAAACAGGGCTCCCATTTTGATATTCTACAGAAACTTGAGATTTCCCATCGGGTCTCAACCATGGTAAGGTTCCATCTTTTCTGCAGTTGGCTAATTGCTCAGTCAATCTATGAGAAATATGAATTGGAAGTGGCATAAGTTCTGGTGTTTCTTTACACGCAAAACCAAACATTAATCCCTGATCGCCTGCACCTTGTTCATGGATATTTTCCGCATCTACACCTTGTGATATCTCTGTACTTTGTTCATGAAGTTTTGAAATAACACTAACGTCATTTTCATCTACACCACTATTTTCTCTGGTATATCCGATTTCTTTAATCGTCTCTTTCACCACCTTTTCAACTTCTGAAAAACCAGTGGATTTTACCTCTCCGGACACCACGACCATTCCTTTGGTTGCTAAGGTTTCACACGCCACTCTTGAGTTTGAGTCTTTCGTGAGTAAATCATCAAGAATTGCATCAGAAATAGCATCGCACACTTTATCCGGATGCCCTTCTGTTACCGATTCCGATGTAAATAAATATTTGGACACTTTATTCTCCTTTTAAATAGAATTAAAATTTAATTTTTCTTCTCAAACACAGCACAAATGTTACGAACATTTTATAAAAACTATAGATACATTTAATACAGATCTGATTTGATACAAAATTCCCGATAAATTCGAGCTAATTCCTGAAGCATTTCAATTGAAGACTGAAAATTATAGGACATGATATGTTCCACATTTAAACCGATGGGAACCGATAGTTGATTTTTCTCAATAAATTCCAGAGTATCATTCAACACTTCAATAGCCACATCTAGGGAACGATCCGTCATAGAACCCGGTCTGCCATTCAAATATTGTTCTGTATTTTTTGGGATTTCCACTCCCAGCCATTTTAGAAAATCAATATTTTTTTGTGAGTAAACTGGAGCAAAACTCAATAATATTCTCCTTGGAAATGTATCAAGTTTGTTACACTGTTTTTCATATTGGGAAATCATTTTTATCATTTTAGAGGATTCATATAAAACCTGAGTCGTAAAAAATTCAGACCCATTCCCACTTTTATTAATCACCCGTGTAGATTCATTATTCCGGCTTGGTATGGTAATACCTCCACAAAATATGTCGCCTCCATAACCATTATACCCTGTAGAAATTTGATTTAATGCTTCGTTGACAGATGGACCCGGATAGTGTATGTCTCCCGATTCTCCACCTACAATAATCACATTTTCAATTTCAAATTTTTCATTGGTTTCGCTAAACCATTTGATTTGTTCCTCAATGGGTTTGTGAACCACAACTCTGTTTATGATGGCTTCTATCCCAACGATATCCTGCAAAAGCCTTCCAAATTCTCGTGGTTCCGCTCTCAACTGATTTTTTATAGGACGGCTTCCTCTACCCGGCTCATCTCTAACTTCAGGAATGTTGATGGCATCAATATGAGTTTGGGACAATAATGAACTAATGGTCTCAGCGTAGGAGTTTAATGTACCGTCTTTTTCTCTTGGTGGTAAAATTTCATAACTCACCACAGGACGTCTAGGTTTTTTTACTTTATCTCTAATTCTCATTTTTACTCTTTATTCGTTATTCATTTGCTAATGTACTAAAATAACACGCATCAGGATGGGAAAAATACCAGCCACACACAGATGCAGCCGGATACATTGCCCGGGATTCTGTCAATTGAATTCCAGTATGTTTCTCCACATTTAACAGGGACCAAATCTTGTCCTTTTCATGATGATCCGGGCAAGAAGGGTATCCCGGAGCCGGTCGTATCCCTAAATATTTTTCATGAATCAATTCATCATTTTTTAAGGATTCATTTATCGCATATCCCCAATATTCTTTCCGAACTTTTTCATGTAAACGTTCTGTAAAGGCTTCAGCCAATCTGTCTGCCAATACCTTGGTCAAAATAGAATTATAAATATCATTTTTTTGTTCAAACGATTTCACCAATGTCTCCAAACCAATGCCGGTTGTTACTGCAAAAAGACCAATCCAATCCTTCTCTGGTGCTATAAAATCTGCTAAACTAAAATTTGATTTTTCATCACCTTTATCTACCAACTGTCTTGGAAAATGAAAGTCAACATTATTGGTGGAAACGGTTTCATTCGATCCAATGGCAGGAAATAACCCAAAAACTCCTTTTGCTTGAAGAGAATAATTATTTATGATTTTTGATAATAATTTTATGCCATCGTTAAATAATGATTCGGCTTCAACCCCATATTTTGGGTGGTTCAGTATTCCGGGATATTTCCCTTTCAATTCAAATGCATGAAAGAACGGGGACCAATCAATATAGTCTTTAATAACTTCAAGAGAATAATTATCAAATACTACGATACCCTTTTTTAATGGTTCGGGAGGATGATAGGAACTCCAGTCAGTTTTATATCGCCTTTCTCTTGCCTCAATTAAAGTGAGTCGCTTTTGAATTACGGAGGATTTAAGGTGAATATTTCGGATGGATTTATATTCTTTTTCTACTGTAATTATTAGGTTATCTTTCTCATTTTCTTTCATGAGTTGTGAAATAATCCCAACACTTTTTGAGGCATCCAGTACATGAATAGAAGGTCCTGAATAATTTTCGTCAATTTTTATAGCGGTATGTTTTTTACTTGTAGTGGCACCACCAATTAATAGAGGGATTTTCATGTTTAATCTATTCATTTCTGAGGCAACATAAACCATTTCATCCAAACTTGGTGTTATGAGGCCTGACAGACCGATTATATCCACATTCTCCTTTTGGGCAGTTTTTAATATTTTATCTGCTGAGACCATCACTCCGAGATCAATAATTTCATAATTATTGCAACCAAGTACAACTCCCACGATATTTTTTCCAATGTCATGGACATCTCCTTTAACCGTGGCAAGGAGAATTTTACCGTTGGATAAATCCTTGAGCCCTAACTCTAATTTCTCTTTTTCAATAAAGGGAATTAAATAAGCCACCGCTTTTTTCATAACTCGTGCGGATTTCACTACCTGAGGTAAAAACATTTTACCCGAACCAAATAACTCACCAACCCGATTCATTCCGTCCATGAGAGGTCCTTCTATGACAGAAATTGGACGATTAACTTTCTGCCTCGCATTTTCAACATCCTCTTCGATAAAATCAACGATTCCCTCTACCAATGCGAATGATAATCTTTTCTCAACCGATTGCTTACGCCAAGCTAAATCTTTGGATTTCTTTTCCTTTTTTCTAAGGACAGAACTTGCACATTCCACTAATTTTTCAGTTGCATGTTTATGTTTATAAAACAAAACATCCTCGATGACCTTCTTCAAGGAAGGGTCTATATCATCATAAACCGTTAATTGACCTGCATTTACAATTCCCATATCCATACCGGCTTGGATAGCATGGTAAAGGAAACATGAATGCATGGCTTCCCGCAATGGATTATTTCCCCGAAACGAAAACGATAAATTACTAATCCCTCCGCTTACATGTATCCCCGGAAGTAGATGTTTAATGGTTTTTGTTGCATCAATAAATGCTTTTGCGTAAAGATTATGCTCGTCGATACCAGTTGCTACTGCAAATATATTAGGATCAAAAATAATATCTTCAGGATGGAATCCGACACAGTTTACCAAAATATCATACGCTCGAGAGCAAACGTCAACCTTCCTTTTGTACGTATCTGCTTGACCTGTTTCGTCAAACGCCATCACAATGACCGCCGCACCAAATTTTAGAATTTGATTCGCTTGGGAAATAAACACGTCTTCACCTTCTTTTAATGAAATAGAATTCACAATTCCTTTCCCTTGAATATTTTTTAATCCTGTTTCCAAGACTGTCCATTTGGAGGAGTCAATCATAATGGGGATTTTTGCAATATCAGGTTCGGTTGCAATTAATCTCAAAAAAGTTTCCATCGCTAATTCTGAATTCAACAATCCCTCATCCATATTAATGTCAATAATTTGAGCACCGTTTTCAATTTGGTGTCGAGCAACTCCCAATGCTTCTTCATATTTATTCCCTACGATCAAATTTTTAAATTTAGCAGATCCAGTTACGTTTGTTCTTTCACCGATATTTACAAAATTACTTTCCGGACGAATGGTAACCGGTTCCAAACCGCTTAGTCTCGTGAATGATTCAAATTCTGGAATGGGTCTGGGTTTAACATTTTGGACTGATTTTTCAATCGCCTGAATATGTTTCGGAGTGGTTCCGCAACAACCTCCAACCATATTTACCAAACCATCTCGAGCAAATCCTCCAATGATTTTTGCCATATTTTCAGGTGTATCATCATAATTCCCTAATTCATTGGGAAGTCCAGCGTTGGGATAGGTAAAAACCGGCACATCCGAAATCATTGATAATTCAGACAACCAAGGTCTGATTTCTTTTGCACCTAATGCACAATTTAATCCAATTCCTATGGGGTTTGCATGACGGACAGAATTCCAAAATGCTTCCACCGTTTGACCGGAAAGGGTTCGTCCGCTACTATCCGTAATGGTTCCGGATATCAATATAGGAATGTCAACTTTTTTTTGTTCCATGAGAGATAATATGGCAAAAAGTGCAGCCTTACAGTTTAAGGTGTCAAATACAGTTTCTACCAAAAATAAATCCACACCTCCTTCCAGTAATCCACTTGCTTGTTCTTGATAAGCGGTGACAAGTTCATCAAAAGTAATATTTCTAAATTCTGGATGATTCACATCGGGACTCATGGAAGCTGTTCTATTGGTAGGTCCTAAAGCCCCTGCTACAAATCGAGGTTTATCTGAAAATTTGTTGGCAGCTTTTTTTGCAATTCTTCCTGCCTCAATATTTATGTCAAAAATAGAATTCTCCAATCCATAATCAATTTGTGAAATCCCATTGGCATTAAACGTATTGGTTTCCACTATATCCGCCCCTGCTTCAAAATATGCCGAATGAATATTTTCAATAATATTTGGTTTTGTCAAATTGAGAATATCATTATTCCCTTTTAGGTCATGGGTGTGTTCTTTAAACCTCTCTCCTCTAAAATCATTTTCGTCCAAAGAATATGATTGCACCATAGTTCCCATTGCACCATCAATTATCAGTATTTTTTCTTTTAATAAAGTTTCAATCATTTTACAATTCTAATTGTCCCATAATTTTGATTTAGGGCAAAAAAAAACTCCGGGCAAGGCTCGGAGTTTATCCGCCTTTTTAGCTCCCTTTTTTAAAGTCGTGGCAATATGGCACAAATCACGACTGGTTAATTTTAAAAAGAAATTCGTATCCCTTCAAAACCAAAAATTATTTTTGTTTATATCATGTTTTCATGAATAATCAACCTCTTCCATATTTTTGGTTCTTTTCTTTTTTTTCAATTTTGAGATCCTTTGAATCATTTTTTTTACCGCCAAGTCGATGGATTTCGTAACATTATCTGTGGTTTCTTTTACGTTTAATTTTCGCTTTGGAATTGAGAGATTTAATTCAGTGGTAAATTGATTGTTCTCATGAATCAATATCACTTGGCATTGAACAACACGGGGATAAAATTTAGTAATCCGAGATACTTCTTTTTCTGCATAATTTCTTAAATTATCAGGTGCATGAAAATGCCGGGCTGTGAACTCAATATTCATTTTACTCCTTTTTATTATGAGGTTGGATAATGGGACCACCGGATTTTATTTCGATATTCCCATCATCATATTTATTGAAATTGGTATGGAACTTTTTGACTAATATTTTAGCATAATTATGATAACATACGTTGTCCGACCACGCATGTTCCGGAATCAGAAATGATGAATTTAATTCATCAAATTTTACTGGTACATCAAATCCAAAATAAGGGTCCATTTTAGTCTCAACTGAATCAATGGAACCATCCAAAATTCCATGAATAATTTTTCGGGTCAACGGTAAACTGATACGATCTGCCCCAGAAGCTGCACTTGCACCAATCCAACCGGTGTTTACCAAATAAACTTTTACGTCAAATTCTGCCATTTTCTTTTGAAGCAAATCAGCATATTTTGCGGGATGTAAGGTTAAAAATGGACTTCCAAAACATGGAGAGAAGACAGCAGTTGGTTCATCAATTCCCCTTTCAGTTCCAGCTATTTTTGCGGTGTAACCAGAGATAAAATGATACATAGCTTGTTGGGGATTTAATTGTGCAACCGGAGGAAGGATTCCGTAAGCATCGCAGGTGAGAAATATTATTTTTTTAGGATGATCAGCACGACTTGGTTTTCCGTCTGCCGCCAGAGAATTTTCGATGTAATGAATGGGATATGAAACTCGGGTATTTTCTGTCTTGGATTCGTCATCATAATCCACGATTCCTGTCTGCTCATCATAAACTACATTTTCAAGCAATGCTCCCCTTCGGATTGCGTTAAAAATTTCAGGTTCAGTACTTTGATTTAAGCGAATCACTTTTGCATAACATCCTCCCTCAAAATTAAAAATACCATTATCGGACCAGCCATGTTCGTCATCGCCGATGAGAGGGCGTTTCGCATCTGTAGAAAGGGTTGTTTTGCCCGTACCGCTGAGTCCAAAAAACAATGCCGTTTCCATTGTTTTTGGGTCCACATTTGCTGAACAATGCATGGACAAAACTCCTTTCAGAGGAAGAAGGTAATTTAGAACGGAAAAAATCCCTTTTTTCATTTCACCACCGTATTCGGTTCCACCGATTATTGCTATTTTTTTCGCTAAGTGAAATATGATAAATGTTTCGGAATTCATCCCAAATTCCTTGAATTTTTTATTATAAACATCAGATGCATTTATTATGGTAAAATCCGTGTTTTGAAATGAAAGAGAAGTGTCTTTCTGGCAGATAAACATATTGGAACTAAATAAAGCCTGCCATGCTTTTTTAGCAATAATGCGAATTGAAATGTGATGTTCTGGATCATCTCCACCGAATCCTTCAAAAACAAATGTATCTGAAGATTGGGAATTATAATACTGAATCACATCGAATAATAACTCGTCAAATACAGTCTCCGATATTTTTTTATTAACCGATCCCCACCATAATTGATGTGTAGAACTGGGTTCATCCACAAAATATTTATCTTCTGGAGAACGGCCAGTATATCTACCAGTATCCACCATTAATGTCCCATTTTCAGACAATCGCCCTTCATTATTTTTAAGGATTTGCTCCTCTAAAGAATGGTAGGATAAATTCGTATAAATATCCCCACCCGGATTAAAGGAATCTATTCCATAAAGTGATGCATTTTTTGTGTATATTCCTTTCATTAATTCATTCCGTGAGGATGGGATTGTTTATAAATCTGTTTCATTTTCTCCGGTTGTATATGGGTATAGATTTGAGTACTTGAAAGACTGTCATGCCCCAACAATTCTTTGACGGATCTAATATCCGCTCCCCGTTCCAATAAATGCGTTGCAAATGCATGACGCAATGTATGAGGTCCAGAACTGCCCTTTCCTGCCACAGACATCAAGTACATCCTGATTCTTCTTTGGACAGTACGATTTGAAATTCTCGCCTTACGGTTTGAAACAAATAACGGGATTTTTTTCAGTTGTGTTTTACCTACAATACCTCTTTTTTTAAGATAATTTACGATACAAATTTTGGCATGTTTACCAAAGGGAATCAACCTCTCTTTTCTCCCTTTTCCAATTACTTTGACAATTTGAGAAGAAAAATCAATATCATTCATGTTTAGGTTTACCAATTCAGATAATCTCATCCCCGTACTATAAAACAATTCCATGATGGCTAAATCTCTGGTGCCAAGCAATGTATCCACAGAAACAGAGGATAGAATTCGAGATAAATTTTTCGCATCGATATAATCTGGTAAAGATCGGGACTGTTTTAGATTCTCCACAAATAAGGTTGGATTTTGATCCATGTTTTTAAAATGTACACAATACTTAAAAAAAGATTTTAGTGCCGCTAAACGACGAGAAATAGTTTTAGGATTGAACCCCTGTTCTAATTCATATCCTATAAATTCTTGAATTTGTTTTTGCTTGACTTTCAACAAGGATGATCCGTTTAAAAATTGATAAAATTGTTCCAAATCACTTTTGTATGCGTTGATTGTGTGTACGGAATACCCCTTTTCTTTTTGCAAATGGGATAAAAATGTCTGGATTAATTCCGACTGAATGTTATAATTCATTTTCGTCTAAAACGGTGCAAAAATGGTGTAATTCTGTAGCCAGCGGTGCTTTTAATGAAAAGGGAAGTCCTGTTAGAGGATGTTGAAATCTGATTTCTTCAGCATGAAGAGCATGACGATTTAATTTCACTATTTCCTTGGAAAATATTTTGGAAACTTCAGGAATAAATCCTTTAATCTTTGACATACCTCCGCCATAACTTTCATCACCCATGATAGGATACCCCATAAATTTTGAATGCACTCTGATTTGGTGAGTCCTACCAGTTTTTGGAAAAAATGAAACCAAGCTATAATATCTCCCCTTCTTGATAACTTTAAAACCGGTTTCAGATGGTTTTCCCTTGTCAGAGTCAACATGAAACAAAGTAGGATCTGATTTCTTACGAGCAATATTTTTGTTAATGGTTCCTTCTCTTTCTTTCCACAATCCCCAAGTGACTCCAAAATATTTTTTTTGTATAGACTTCTTTTGAAATTGTTCAGCGATATGTTCATGGGCTGAATTTGTCTTTGCGATAATCATGATTCCGGATGTGGCTTTGTCCAAACGGTGAACAAGCCCAGGCTTCATTGTCCCATTTATATCCGATAAACTATGGAAGTGATGAATAAGTCCATTCACCAAGGTTCCGGTTCGGTTCCCCACACCGGGATGAACCACTAATCCAGCAGGCTTATTTATACCGATGACTGCTTCATCTTCATAAATAATGCTTAGTGGTATGCTTTCAGCAGTGAGATGGTCCGAATTATCATTCGATTCGTTTATGTGCAAGGAAATAGTCTCATCCCCTTTTAATTTATAACTTGGTTTTTCAGATTCTCCATTTATTTTCACGGAACCTTCCTTAACCATTAACTGAATTTTAGATCTTGAATAGTCGGTTAGCCAGTTTTTGAGATATAAATCCAGCCTAATATCTTTCTCCCGAACGAGTTTGGTTTGAATTTTTATGTGGTTGGATCCTTTAGTTTTTCTTGACTCGAAAAGAATAAAGAATGAATAATCAACAGACACATTCCGATACTTACCGATGTATCTGCAATATTAAAAATATACCAATGAAAATTTCCAATCATAAAATCAAGGAAATCAACCACTTCGCCATACAATATTCGATCAATTAAATTTCCGATTGCTCCCCCAATAATCAATGCCAATGCCAAACGGATTAACATGGAATTATATCGTTCATTCCATAACATCCGGAATAACACACAGGTCAATAGAATTGATACTCCCGTAAATACATAAATTCCTCCGGGAAAATTCAACCCAAATGCCATCCCTGAGTTTTTGATAAATGTAAAATGAAAAAAATTTTCTATAATAGGAACAGACTCGAATAAATTAAGACGAGTTTTGATGAACCATTTCGTAATCTGATCAATGATTACAATGACGGCACTTACCGTCAATATTTTCATTATAAATTCAGTTTGTCTTTGACTTTACAATCTACACATTTTGTAGCATTAGGAACTTCCAACATTCGTTCTTCTGGAATTAGGTTTCCACACAACACACACACACCAAATTGTCCCGTATCGATTCTTTCTAACGCATCTTCCAAATTTTTGATATAATTATTTTCTCTGGCGATAAATAGAAAATTTTTTTCCATTTGATGTGAATCCGTTCCCGCATCTGCCATGTGTACACTGTAAATTGAATCGGGAGACATGGATTTTGAAGGTTTTTCATTCATCACCCCTTCTTTCATTTCATCTACTTCACTATTCATCTCGTTGAGGCGGTTTATTATAATTTTTTTGAATTCATTTAATTTTCTTTTTGGATATTGATTTGATTTTTCCATTAGTTCCTCAATTTTTATTTATTCTGTTAATTGCGATTGGAATCGAATTCCCATTAAAATCAATGTGAGATAAAAACTCTTTTTCTTGAGAATATACATCCAACGATACTGCTAAGGTTTCTGAACAAAAATACTGTTCGTGTTTTAATATTGAAGGTTTTAAATCTGGATGCCAATCAGTGAAGACTTGGATTCTATCCTCCACTTCAAATCCAGCTTCCTTTCTAAGTATCTGAACTTGCCTGATAATATCTCTCACAATGCCCTCCTGAATCAGCGATTCAGATAATTCAGTTGTGATTCCAACCGATATTCCATTATCTGAAGATGAGGAATACCCCGTGTTTGACACAGGTTCAATAACAAAATCCTCTTTGGTTAACATTAGTGTTTCCGTAGTCAATTTAATAGGAATAACTTTATTAGTTTGCAATTCATTTCGAAGAAATACCGGGTCTTTTGAGGCTATAAATTTACGTACTTCTGGTAATTTATTTCCCAATTTTTGTCCAAGTATTTTTAAATTTAGTCTTATATCCCAAGTTATAATCTCCTCTTCATTTTTTAGGTGCTCAATTGATTTTACATTAAGTTCTTCGAGGATGACATTTTTATTTTCATTTATAAACAAGCTTAACTCATTTTTGGGAATGAAAAATTTTAAAGATTCCAGAGGTTGTCTTATTTTTAAATTTGCTTTATTGCGGGCATTCCGACCCAACTCCACTACTTTTTTTAATAAATCCATTTTTTCCATTAAATCGTAATCTATCCATTTGGGATTAGATTTTGGATAATCACATAAATGAATACTCATGGGTGTTTTATTTTTTGAATGCATAAAAAGGTTTTGATACATTTCTTCAGTAACAAAAGGTAAAATTGGAGCTAAAATTTTGGTAAAAACCCCCAATACTTCGTAGAGGGTTTCATAAGCAATTTGTTTATCCAAATCATCTTCTGTTTTCCAAAATCTCCTTCGGTTTCTACGAACATACCAGTTTGATAATTCATCAATAAATTTTTCAATTTTTTTCATGCCTTTGTCCAGGGAAAACGAATTCAAATGAGAATCTATTTCATTGGTTAAAACATGAACTTTAGATAAAATCCACTTATCTAAAAGCGTTAAATTATTTAGACTTAATTTCACGGTTCCGGGCTCGAATCCATCCACAGCAGCATAAGTGGAAAAAAATGAATAAACATTCCATAATGTGATTATTTTTTTCCGGACATCTTTTGCAGGACCATATCCAAACAATAAATGATGTTCTACATTTTGTGAAGCATACATCCATCGCATAACATCCACACCCATTTTTTCTGCTGCATCCTCGAACCAGATAGCATTTCCCCATGACTTGTGCATATCCCGTCCCGTTTCGTCCTTCACCAATGCATGACCTAACAAGGTTTTGAATGGAGCCTTTCCTTCCAATGCAGTGGACATAGCCAATAATGAGTAAAACCAATTCCGAAACTGACCGGGAAAGCATTCCGTCACAAAATCCCCGGGAAACCATTCTTTCCAATAGTCCTTATCTGAATTATATTTTAGTGTTGAAAATGGAACGATTCCCGCATCCAGCCAAGGATTTCCTACATCCAGAATTCTGGATCCAATCAACCCTGATTTTGGATGACGAATTTTTACTTTATCAATCCACGGACGGTGAGGTGATTTCCCTTCAAAGGCTTCCCATCCCTCTACTGCTAACTCTTTTAATTCTTCTTTTGACCCTACCACAAAATAAGTCCCATCCTCGAACGTCCAGATGGGAAGGGCTAATCCCCAAAATCTTTTTTTGGAAATCATCCAATTTCCCATATTATCTAGCCATTCATGTTCTCTTTCATTCCCCCAATTTGGTATCCACTTAATCTGATTCACAACTTTTTTAATTTCATCCCGCCAATCCATATTGATATACCATTCATCAACCAAACGAAAAACCAATTCATCACCGGAACGCCAGCAATGAGGATATATATGGGGATAATCTTCCACATGAAACAAAAATCCGTTCTCTTTTAGATTTGATAAAATTCCAGAAACTGTATCGGGATCCGTCGCGGATTTACCTGAAAGCCAACCAAACTCTGGAGTAAATTTTGATTCCTGATCCAATGGAGCAATATTCACTAAAGATAATTTTTCTCCGATTCGATGATCAATATCTCCACATCCCGGTGCCATGTGAACAATTCCAGTTCCCTCTCCCCCAACCACAATATCATTTCCGACACTGTCTTTCCCCGGATCAATGACTTGATGTTGTTTATTAGCTGAAATCCCCTGTTTTTCTAAAGCTTCATTTATGAAGGGAAATCCTCCTGGAATCGATTGGGCAGGAAGGTCATCAAAAGGCGCACGGTATATCCAACCCACCATTTCTGAGCCTTTAATCGTTCCCAATATTTCGAAACCACCCCGTTCCTTAAATAACTGGGCAATGGTTTTCAGTTTTGGGATACCATCAATCCATTGTGATTTTTCTTTAAATTGTTTTTCCAACCGTTGAAATTCTAAATTTTCTTCCGCAAAATAATAAATCGAACCATCCGTTGATTTTAGTTTAACGTAATCTAAATTTCCATTTACCCCAGCCACGACGTTTGATGTCAATGTCCAAGGAGTTGTCGTCCAGACCAGTAAATACTCATTTTCTCGATTTAAAAGAGGAAATCGTATAAATACAGATTTATGGGCTACCAACTTTCTTCCTTCAATAATTTCCATTTGTGAATATGAAGTTCCAGAACGTCCTGACCATGGTACCACATCCGTGCCTTTATAAATCTTACCTCTTTCGAACAACTTTTTAAGAAATGCCCAGATTGTGTAATTATTTTCATCAGACATGGTAAAATATGAATGATCCCAATCCATCCAATATCCTAAGCGTTTGGACTGTTCCGTTTGGATTTTAGAAAATTTGTTTACTCTATCCTTACACATCTGAACAAATTTTTCAATTCCAAATGATTCCACTTCTCTTTTTGTTGAAAAACCCAATTCCTTTTCAACCTCTATTTCCACCCATAACCCTTGACAATCAAAACCATTTTGATATCTCAATTCATGACCTTTCATCGCTTTGAATCGTTGGTAAATATCTTTTAATGACCTGCCCCAAGCATGATGTACACCCATAGGATTGTTCGCTGTGATGGGACCGTCAATAAAGCTCCATTTAGGTTTTCCTTTATTCAATTGAACTCTTTTTTGAAAAATTTGGTTATCCTCCCAATATTTCAAGATTCGATGTTCTAATTTTACAAAGTCAACTTTGGTATCTACTTTTTTTATAGGCATATACTATTCTATTTATGGTAAAAAAAACGGCAAGAATTTAATTTAATTCACCTCAGAAGACATATGATTTATCTTAATTTTTGTGAAAATATTAATTTTGTTTAGTAGAACAAAACTAGGTGAGGATAATAATATATCTAATTGTCAATCTTCGAATGGAATCTAACAAACGAACATTGGTGAAGTTTAAATATTGATTTTTGGTTACCCTTTTTCAAGGGTATGATAGTAGGTGTCCTCTCCGATTTGGGGAGGATTCAAGTGGGGATATATAACCGAGCCTTGTTATTCCTTGCTTGACATGGAATTCAGAAAAGTTATTTTGGAAAACCGATCAAAAATAGATACCCGTTTTCACGAGTATGACAACAATTGTCCTCCCCGATTTGGGGAGGGTTTAGGTGGAGATTACAAAAAATAGTACTTTGTCATTCCCGATTTAGTCGGGAATCTAATTTATAAACATTGGAGATTTTTTTTCTCTGGATACCTGCTTTCACAGGTATGACTGAAATAATTTTATCACAATTTCAAAACATCCATCAGTCAACAGAATACTAAATTGAACTATGATTCAATTAGACGGAAAATCTATTCCCTCAAATCCAGCGCATAAAACCTTGAAATATCTTCTCGTTTAATGAGTAATAACACCGCACCTTCTTCTTTAGCTTCTTCGACCAATTGATTGAAATCTTTCTTAGTTTTTACTTTTTCTGATCCTACTCGTTGGATTAAATCTCCTTCTCTTACTCCCATTTCAAAGGCTTCGCTTTCTGAATCAACTTTGATAACAACAACCCCTCTTTCATTTTTTTCAATTCCATATTTTTCTGCTAGTAAAGAGGATAAATTTTCAACTGAGAATCCAAATGAATCATATAGTTTCGAAGATCCTCCTGTTAACATTTGTGAATCCGTACTAAGTTCTTCAAGAGTAACATGAATAGTTTTCATTTTTCCTTCCCTCATGATTTTCACCCTACTCTTTGTCCCCGGTTTAGTTGATGATACAACATTTTTCAAGTGCGATGGATCTCTAATCTCTTTTTCATTAAATCGGATAATTACATCACCCTCTAATATACCTGCTTTTTCCGCAGGACTATCATCCACAATACTGCTCACCAATGCCCCATCTCTTTTGTCAAGGTCAAAGGCTTTGGCAATTTTGTCATCCACTTCCTGGATATAAACTCCTAACCAAGAACGTACCACATATCCTTTTGTAATTAAGTCCTCCATGACCCGCTTAGCCATATTGGAAGGAATAGCAAAACCCACACCCCTATTAGACCGTTCAAATCCACCGGTAGCTATGGCAGTATTGATTCCAATTAAATCACCATTTAAATTTAATAATGCTCCTCCACTATTTCCGGGATTGATAGCCGCATCGGTTTGAATAAAATTTTCGTAATGATCATTAGATATCACATTACTTCTGCCTAATGCACTTACGATTCCCGCTGTTACTGTATGACTTAGATTTGCAGAAAATGGACTTCCAACCGCCATTACCCATTCTCCGACTCTGACCTTATCCGAGTTTCCTAAAGTTAATTCTGATAAATCGTCTGCTTCGATTTTTAAAACAGCCAAATCTGATTTGGGATCTTTTCCTATAATTTCAGCAGGAAATACACGTTTATCCATTAGTTTGACTTCTATTTCATTTGCTTTGTCAATGACGTGATTATTGGTGAGGAGATATCCATTTTTGTCATCAACTATGACTCCCGAACCTAGTGCTTGTCCTTTGTATTTCTTTTTTGGTTTATGTTTCGGTAAAAAATATTCTTCAAACGGAGACCATTCTGAAAATGATTTCGTTTCATAAATGGTTTCGGTCATAATAGTAACCACAGATGGATTTGCTTCTTCAGCCACATCAGCAAACGATTTACTGAATTGCCGAACCATTGAACTTTGACCATTAACAACTACAGCTAAATTTATGATAATTAAATAAACGATTTTACGCATGATTATTCCTTTTCAATTTTTAATTTGAATGCAGATGTAAATAAAAAGTTTCAAAGCAAAATTTTATTCGTTAGTATTTCCCTCTAAAACCCATAGTAGTCATTTGAGGTTATGAGGTAAATGACATTGAACGGGACGATATTTTATTTGTATATCTTATAATTACTAAAGTTTTCCATACTTCAAAATTGGAGGACACTTAATTTATAAACTGGGTTTTAGGCCATTAAGGTTATTTCTAATCTAATTCAAAAATCAGTTAAATGGATTTTTTAAAACTGAACACAAATTTATCAAAAGATTTATGGGTTTTAATATCATCTTTTATGATGAAAGGGAAATCAAATCTAATATACCATTTCTTTCCAAATATTTTTTTCCTGAATCTGAAACCCATCCCTGCATCCATTAATACTTGATTATCTACACCAGTATCACCATTGGAGAATATGGATCCATCAACCAACCCAATATCTGAAAATAATGCCAATTCAAATTCCGTGTTAAACCAAGTTTTTGACACAAAACTCTCTAAGGACGTGGATGCCATTTCCATGACACCCATTATATTATAATCATAAAATCCCCTTAGATTTCCATCTCCCGGCAAATGATAGTGACTCCTCAAGTCTGAATTTCCGTAGAAACTTGATTTATCTCGCAAATAAGATTTTTGATAAGTTTCCCCTGAACCTGCTCCTGAAATTGTAAATAATTCTTGTACAGGCATTTCTAAATTGGAAGTCCATATTTTTCCCAAAAAACATCTTCCCCTGAAACCATATATTCCTTTATCTAACTGAATGTTTGTAGTTTGAAACACACGACTAAAACTCCAATCTGACCATCCAAGTGGTGCGATTTCAAGAGTAATTTTTGATGATATGGGTCCAATACCTATGTTCATATTAGTTGAAAATATGACCGACTCTCCTAATTCATACAAATCAGTACGAGATGAATCTTTTCCATTTACTATTGAAAATCCCGAGCTGATAGAATACAAATTAATAAATGGGTTAGATTTCATTAATTGTTTTTCAAATGTCAATCCATATCCGTTAACACCTCCGAAATCAAAAGCATGATAATGAATTTTATGCGAATTAACTGCCAAAGGATTGACTCTCCACCCGGATATGCCCCAATGAATATTTCCACTTTTTGATCCGAAATGGACATGTGCATTTAAACTCTCCCAAGGACCATACGTTCTGTTGAGTGTAATCCCCGGCATGGTTCCGTCAACTTCGTGATAATAAAACACTGGATGCCATTGGGTTATATACTGGTTTCGAGGCGAATATCGCATTCCTGGGCGAGTCATCATAATTTGATTCGGCATTCTTTCTGTAAAATTATTTCTAAAATCCATATCCATTGAATTGGCATGTGGATCCAATACAGCACTCAAGGGTTCAGATGGAACTGAATAGGAAAATGTATCTTCAGATCGCCACTTGTGATTTTGCCACCAAATATGATGCACAGTCCCATTTTTTAAGGTGGTTTCAACAAGTTGTGGTAAATCCCGATTTCCATTTCTTCTGATATCAAGGGATACTTCCCAACTTCCGTCATCTTTTTTTGAGGTTTCCCAATCCTTAATCTCATAATCTAATATCCTTGTATCGTGAAGCCAAGAATCAAAAAACCAATTCATTTTATCCCCGGTAACCTCGTAAATAATGTCTTTAAATTTCTGTTCATTGGTATGTTTTAACTTCCAACGATCATAATACGTATGCATCACCTCAGAAAATAATGAGTCTTCCAAAATATATTTAAATTCATTCAACATTAATGACGGTTTTGTATAAGCATTTTGTCGGTATGAAAGACCTTGTTTGTACATATAGGAATATCTTGAAATGGGTTCATCTTTTCCGCTATGTAAATAGTTGATGGAATACCACTGACTTCGAGCCAATTTACCGGTGAATTTCCAGTATTTTTTTTGAAATGAATCATATTTTTCAGATTGTTCAAGGTCGAATCCGTGGGGACCATATTTATCAATCATATACCATCCTGTTTGAAATGTGGTAAATCCTTCATCAAGCCATGCTTCAGTAACCTCGTTATTTCCTACAATTCCATAAAACCAAATATGCCCAATTTCGTGTAGAATTAATCCTTCTGATTCGCTTCCATTCATAACCAACATGGGATATTCCATTCCACCTCCTTTAAGTCGGTCCGTGGTTGTCACTTGCGGATAAGTGTACTCGCCGAAATGTCTCGTTAGCCATTCCAAAGCCCATTCAGATCTATTGACTACTTTTTTTGTCCATTTTTTACCGTTTTTTTGATTGAATAAAACGTGAACATCAATTCCATTCCAGTTCCCATTTTCGTACAAAAAATCTGGAGATGCTATCCAAGCGAAGTCATGAACATTTTCTGCATGAAAGG
>CAZBZK010000022.1:7320-21366 GCA_964496365.1 uncultured bacterium | reverse complement strand
TACATAATTCTATTCCTTTTGAGTTTAAAAATTTCCGCTTCAGAAATCCCCTATGATTTTACAGGTTTAAGATTCTCCGGAAACACCGGGGTCACCAGCTCAAACAAAACACTGCTTCACCTCACGGACAGTAAAAAGATACACCTCCCCAAGAGGTTCAGCCTTTCATTTGATATATCCTTCTGGAATGTGAGGGAATTCGGCTACATCTTTTATATAACAGACGAAAACGAAAGGGAAATACATCTTTCCAATGTGAACTACCTCAGTGATGACACCACCTTTCTGATGATTTCTGCCGATCTGGATCCAACTGATATTAAAATACCCCTGCTGAAAAATGATATGGTAGAAGGACATTGGATGAACCTCAAGTTTTTCTTTGATATGGATGTTGGCAGAATCGTTGCTTATGTGGATGATGAGGAAACAGGTGTATCCCCATTTGACATGAATTTATCCACTCCTGTTGACTTGGTCTTTGGATTTTTCAAACAAAACCATACAGATGTCCCGGCGGCTAGTATTCGTAATATCCGAGTTGTAAATAAATCCTCATCAAAACCAAAACTCATCCATCACTGGAAACTGGCTGAAACCCTTGGAGACCGTGTTCTTGATGAGATAACCGGAAAATACGGTTTTCAGAAATACGGAAAATGGATAGCCGGAGAACACCTCTATTGGGAGCCTGTAGGTACTATATTGGTTCCATTTATCCAAGGCGATGTCCTCGGTTTTGTAGAAGGATTAGTGGGAAGCGAATTCCATAGATTTTTCGTCAATGACACTTTGTTTGAATACAGTTATGATGAAAGGAAGTTTAGGAAAATTTCATTTACAAACTCTCCTCCCTTTGAAAAACCTGCCATAGCTTATGATACAAAACATAAAACTTATTTTTCATTCCATGGTGGAGGTGGAAGTTCAGTTTCCGTATTAGATACTACAGACTGGTCATGGTCACCGGTTCAAAATTCCGGTACCAATGATCATTATTACGCTTCGGTCCGCTTTACTGACCGCAACGGAGATTTTTATATGATTGGAGGATACGGCAACTATCGTTATAAAGACATCATTCAAAAATACAATACACAAAATAATTCATGGGACACGTTGACCGTTTCAGGAGATACATTCCCGCACAGAAGTGGAGGTATTGTTACATGGGGATTCGGCAGGAATGATGTCTATTTGTTCACTCCCACTGGAAATGAAACCGGAGATCAAAAAGACGGGATAAAACACTATGGAGAGATTTGGCATTTTGATATGGACAAGCTGAAATTATCATTGGTTTATGATATGTCAGATCAGAGAGATAAATATAATTTTAGGAATCACATTTTGCTTTCTGACACGGTGAATAAGCTGATTTATTTCATGAATGAAGCAAACAACTCCCCTGTCAATCAACTTTACATGACAACATCAGAATTTTCTCCAATTGTACCGGTAGGCGCTCCATTGAAAGGAACAGTCCAAAACAAATTTACATACGATCATAGGGCAGGAATCATCTATAGTTTTATGAAAAATGACAATAAGGATGGAGTTTATCAAACCCTTTACAAAATAAAAACACCCATTTTACCGGCAGAATTGTCTCAATTGAATCATGATAAATTAGAGTCCAATTTTAAGAAACACTCTTTTCTGTTCATTTTGTTTATAGGAATATTGTTTTTATCAATCTATTCTTTAGTGTCTCGAAAGAAACCATATTCCATGTTTTTATCTCCAAAATGGAAACTGTTATTAAATCAAATTCCCGATAATCACTTTAATATTAAGGTTCTGGGTCCATTTGAAGTTCAGGACAAAGACAAGAATGATATCACCCAAAAATTCACTCCAAAATTAAGAGACGTTTTTATTAATATATTGATTTTTACCCGTTTTGGAAACGGAAATTATAATGGTATTTCAAGGCAAAAGATTTGTGACAATGTTTGGGGTAGTCAACATATTTCTCAAAATACATTTTCAGTTACACTCAAAAGATTAAAAGAAATTCTGAAATCCATTCCATCTATCAACATAGTGTGTAAGGACCAATTCTACTCTGTAGAATGTGATGACATTGCTATTTGTGATTTTGTAATGTACCGTCAATTATGCCATTATTTTGATTCAGAGACATACTACCGAATTGAATTAGTCAGGGAATTTTGTAAACTTCTTTCATGTGGTGAACTTCTCTCTGGAATTTCAAATGAATGGCTGGAGCCGGTTAGGTTTGAGTTATCTAAAGAAGTGGTGGGGGTTCTGCTAAAAATTGCGAAACAATATGATATGGATAAGGACTATGAACTTCAATTGACTTTGGGAGAAACAATTTTAAAATGGGATAATTTAGAGCAAAAAGGTTTGGAACTTTCCATATTAAGTTTAAATAAATTAGGAAACTATGGACGATTAAACGAAACCTATAAATTATTTGCAGATATTTATAAAAAGACTTTTGAGAAAGAATTTCCTCACACATTAGAATCCTTTATGAGGAAGAATGGTTAAGTCATAATTATAAACTGAATTATCTATGTGAATTCTACGCTGATATATGAAGTGTTTTAAACTATATCCACTTTTACGAGATTCACCGAATTTTGTATTTCAATTCAACATCAACATAGTTGATGTTTTCCAAAAATAAACCCATCATTAGTTTTTTTACAACAAAAGCTATAATATTAATTTTATCCGGAACATCTTTCTCTTGCAGGAAATAAAATAACCATCTATCTTCATAGGTTATGAATCTGATAATTACTCAATTAATTTCTGTATCCTTGCTTTGTTCTATCTTATCCGCTCAATTTGGAAACGTACAGTTAACGTACGACGATCAACTTTTGAAAGGGAATGAGAAACAAATTTTATTTACTTTAGAGTCAGAATTATCAAGGTTTTATTCCAATACATCGTGGGATAGTGAATTTGACGACCTCTCCATTCCATTGTCCATTCACATTGTTTTTGAGGGTGTTGCACCTAAAGGAGCGGTTCAGACGATTCTTGCTCAAGCCTTATTTTCTTCCGGAACAGATCAACGATATTTTGACAGTGGTGTCCAATTTATATATACCGACGGAGGTAGTATCCATTTTGACCCGGTGTTATTTGATCCGCTGGCAAGTTTTTTTGCATTTTATGGTTTTCTTGTTTTAGCCTCAGAAATTGACACCTACATTCCAATGGGCGGAAATACACATTTTGAAACCGCACGAAATATTTCACATCGAGGCAATGCTTCAGATTACTCCCGTGGCTGGAAAGACCGTCTTCAATTATGCGATGATCTATCTGAAAATTTCGGATTAAGAAAAGCAAAATTCGCCTACTATTATGCAATGGAATTGTTACAAAACGGCGAACCGGAACAGTCCATAGACGAATTCAATAATATGATTGCAGGATTGGATGAAGTGTATGATATTTTTCCAAGAGAGCGATATACCTTGTATTTTTTAAATAATCACTCCAAAAAATTAGCGAATTCGCTTACTTTGTTGGGACAAAGAGAAATGCTTTATTCTTTAAAAGATTTGGATTTTGATAATGCAGAAATTTATGATTCTGCTTTGGTGGAAATTTCCGAATAAGTTTTTTTACGGAGTAAATAATAGGCAACTACGATACTGCCTTTAAACATTTTTTTTATTATAAATCTGTCACTCACAGATTTAATGGCTTTATTATTTCGGCGTTTTCTAAAAATATAATGTGGATGAAACAAAAGCCAAATCAATCCCATAAGAATAGCTGTCATGTGTTTCCAATCCAGCTTTGAAAGTGAATAAAATAAAGCGATGATTTCCAGCCCAAGTCTCAAAGGAAACAAATAAAAAGTTAGAGGTATTGAAAAGTTACTTATGAGCATATAAAGTGAGTTTCTATGATTTAAGTAATATTTTTTTAGTGAATACATGGGTAACGATACTGCATTTTTATGATAAACAATGCTTTTAGGTTCAGACCAAATTTCGTATCCCAGCTTTTGAACTCTCCAGCATAAGTCAATTTCTTCCATGTGAGCGAAAAATGTACCATCAAATTTTCCAGCTTCTTCAAATACATTTTTTTTTATCATCATTGCCGTTCCTGAAGCCCAAAAAATGGGTTCAGATTTATCATATTGATTTGAATCATTTTCCTGTTCAAGAAAAATTCGACCTTTGGCAAAAGGAAACCCTAATATATCCATATGCCCTCCCGCACCACCGGCATAATCAAATAAATTTGGTTGATAAAAATTGAGGATTTTAGGTTGAACCACGCCCCTTAAATTGTCGCACTTTAGACAATCTATCAGAGGCTCAATCCAATTGGATTCGTGAGTAGTATCATTATTTAAAAAGAGTAAATAAGAACCGTTTGCAGATTTCGAACCAAGATTACATCCTCCTGCAAATCCATCGTTGGTTTGATTTTGAATAAGGCTTACATTTGGAAAATTCTGTTTAATGTTTTCCGGGCTTCCGTCTTCAGAAGCATTGTCCACAACAATGATTTCTACGGATGGATTGATTGTGTTAGTTAATGATTCAAGACACTCATGAAGCACTGAGTAATTATTCCAATGAGGAATGATGATGGAAACGAGAGTCTGCAAGGATTCGGTCATTAAAATTTAGGGTAAACTAATGATTAGGGATGAGAGAAAAAGACGAACGTAAACTACTTGGGTATGGAATCCGACAATCCCTATCCAAATTAATAATGTCCTTTGTGGTTTTTGTGACGAAAAATTCGGATTAGAAAAAATGATATATTATTTATTTATTCCATCCAGCATTTTACGAGCAGTATCATCGGTAGGATTTCGTGCAATCCAGCTATTTAAAACCGTTTCTGCCTTTGCATTTTCTCCCGCACCTTGATATGCCAATACCAATGATGAAATGATTTCAGGATAGGCACCGTCCCATTTTTTCCACGTATTTGAAGCAACGCTTCTGGGATTTTTTCTATAAGACTCTTCGGTACTTAAATAATGGCTATTTAAATTTTCGAAAATTTGAATTGCCTTTTCAAAATCTTTCAACTCTTGCATATAGGCTTGTCCAAAACGAATTTTATCATCTAAAGACAGTCTGTCTCTACGAGATAAGCTCTCCAGAATGTTTCTAAATTTGTCTTTTTCTCCCACTTGACTGTAAATTTGTCCGATTTGATAATGTAAGTCCACCGAAGGAATGGGGATAGTATGTTCAGGAAGGTTAGATGCCATTTGATCTAAGATCTCCAGCACTTTATTTTTTTCAAATTCCCGTTCATTAATCGCATTATCATCTCCTTTTAAATCTTGATAATTAAAATAATGATGAACAGCTAGTTGAAGATATGCACTTCGATAATTTTGTAAAAGTCGGATTATCTGATTATTGTAATACACATCCTCGTTTCCGAGGTTTCTGAATAAATAACCCGGTTGGTATTGGTATTTTGATAAAGAAATGTCTGCTTCTGATGTGTGTAAATCGGTCGGGGAAAAATTAGTTTTCCATGAAGAATCACCAACAGCAGTCATCAAATTATCGTACATTTTTTCGGGATTAATATTGTCCACTTTATGGTCATTTAATTTGAAGGTCAATCCTTCCATAGACAAATATCTATCTAATCCAATTTTATTTGATGGAGAAACCGTTACAGCGAAATAGATGGGAAATTTCCATTTTGAATCGTTGATAATTTGCATAATCATCATATCTTGAACTTTCAAAGCTCGTCCGCCATACGTGGGTTTGACTTTCCATGTAATTTGTTTTTCCGTTCCGTACGGGAGGGTAACATTTCTCGTTTTCCATTGAGTTAGACTGGAAGCCACATCTTCAATTTCCGAATCACTTAAATGGATAAATCGTTTTTTTGGAGGACGTAAATCTCTTAATTGTTTGATATACCATGACGTATTTAACAAACTTAAATTTGCAACCGTTACATCTTTCCGAACACCCTCTACTTCTTGTAAATACCAAAGAGGGAAGGTATCATTATCTCCATTTGTGAAAATGATTCCATCTGGTTCACAAGATTGGAGCATATTATAGCTCATATCCCAAGCCACAAAATTTCCACTTCTATCATGTTCATGATAGTTGGCACGAAGCATAACAAACGGAACAAGCATCAGTTGAATACAAATAACAAAATATGAAACATGATGTCGCCATGGTTGTGATTTAAAATAGGACAGAAATTTTTCAAGAATCGCAGATCCTCCAATTCCCACCCATACTGCAAAAGCAAGAAAACTACCTACATAAGAATAATCCCGTTCTCTTGGTTGGGGATTGTCTTGATTCAAATAAACAATAATGGCTAACCCGGTCATGAAAAATAATGTGAGGAGTGAAAACGCTTGTTTATCATCCCTATAAAAATGGAAGAACATTCCACCTATTCCAAGTAACAACGCCAACGGAAAACCAAACTGGATCCAATTCACGCCGTCCTCTTTGGAATTGGCACCCATCGCCGTAACTCCGGAATCTATCGAAGGGCCTCGACCTGCAAATTGCCATAAAAAGTATCGCCAGTACATTTTTTTTAATTGGTAATCCAAGAAAAATGACCACTGTTTATCGGTATTGTACAGCATATACTTTCTGTTTTGAGCAACGGAATATTCATTGTTTTTTTCCGCGGGATAACCTACTACTTCATGTTGAGGAGGAAGTCCTCTATAGCGTCTTGGAAACCGACCTACAGCACCATATTGTTCCCGTTCTAAATAGGAAATAGCCGCTTTAACTGTTTCTGGATTGTTTTCATCAATCACCGGGTCCTGTCCCGAGCGGATAAAAATAACGGTATAACTGGAATATCCAATCAAGATCAACACCATGGATGTAAAAATGAGGGACATCAATTTATGACGTTTTGAGATAGCCCAAACCATAGTTCCAAAAATTAAAATAATGGTAAAAGTAACACCTTCTATTCCAATCCCAACTGCCAATTTTGGCAATCCCTTAATGATTCCGTTATGAATCACAAGAAAAGTCAACCCGGTAATTCCGATGGTTATAAAGAATGTTTTCCAGTTAAAAGGTAATTTTTTAAAGTAAATAATCAACGCAACAAATGGTAAAGTCAATAAATTTAAAATGTGGATTCCGGTTGCTAATCCAATCATGTAGGCAATAATTAAAATATACCGTTCATGTCCGGGTTGTTCGGCTCTTTCAGCCCAGTGTAAAATAAGCCAAGCTACGATGACGGTAAAAAATGTGCTCATTGCATAGACCTCTGCTTCAACTGCATTGAACCAATGGCTGTCTGTAAATGCAAAAGTCAAAGACCCAACCAAGGCACCTCCAAAAGCAACAATTGCATCCGATTTATTTTGAATCCCTCCTCTCCAATGAGATGCAAATTTTACGATGACGAGATACAAAAGCATGACAGCAAGGGAACTAACCAAAGGGGAAATTAAATTGACTCTAAAGGCAATATCCGTGCTGAACGGTAGCATGGAAAATATTCGTCCGATGATGAGATAAAGGGGACTCCCCGGAGGATGAGGTACGCCTAATGTATAGGATGTTGCAATGAATTCACCACAATCCCAAAATGAAACGGTGGGTGCCATGGTAAAAAAATAGACTAAAAATGAAAAAACCAACACCATTCCCGCCAACACTTTATTCCATTTTATCCAAGGAGATTGAATCATTCCTTATCCCCTTTTTCAGATTTAGAGTCTGTTTTTTTATCCTTTTCATTCGCCACATTATCGGTTTTTTCTGGCTGATTTTCTTGGGATTTTTGGTCATCAGTTTCAGGTGCCTGCGACTGTTCGTGAATGTAATTCATTTTTAGTTCGCTTAACACCTGACCCAAATATTTATCCTCAGCATCCGACAAATTTCCATCCATGCGTTTATACAGCATATCAATCATATCAATATTCATTGAGGCAGACATCAAATCTTTTTCAATTTTATCTGTCATTGGATTTTTAATTTTTCCTAAAGACACCCATGTCGTATGAACCAAAGATGAAATAAGTTGGTCAAATAATTGTTGTTCTGTTAGTTTGCTTTCTAATGCCATTTTCCTAAATAACTTTTAATTAATAAAATTGTTTCCTTTAAAAAAGTGCAGAAAATTATAGGTAATAATTCAAATAATGAACAGATGTTTCTATTTTAAAATATAGATTAACGAACTACACTTTTTCTTTTGTCCCACGGCGGAAAGAAAAGAAGTTATTCCACTCCAGACGCCGGAAATTAAAGATTTTCCCATGTGTTTTGCACTTAATATCGATACGTAAAAAACATCAAAATATAATCGATGAATGGATTGTACACTGAATCCATTTTTCATTGCCAGTTTTGACATAGATTTTATTGAAAAATGGTAAAGATGTCTGGGGGTGTCATAAGCTGCCCAAAACCCCTTAAACTTATCTTCATCTGCTGAATTAAAATTCGGAAGAGCAACAATGAGTAATCCATTGGGGTTCAATCGTTTTTTAAATTGTTCAAGATAAATCCAAGGTTTGTGAACATGTTCTAAACTATGCCAACAAGTGATCACATCATATTTATTATTTAAGGTTAACCAATCCTGAGGGGAATGTACTTGAATTTCAAAACGATTTTTGACAGATTCTCTTGCCATTAGGGACATATCAATTCCTGATACATCCCAACCTTGTTGATTCATCTGATTTAAGAAATGTCCTAAACCGCATCCAAAATCCAATAATGTCCCTTTAGATACGTTGATATTATTTTCAATTAAGTTTTTCTTATGAGTGAGCATGAAGGAGCGTACCATTGAATACAAGAAATCAAACATATTTTTTTTTTGTTCTGAATGAGACACATAATCATCAGACTCATAATACTCATTTATTCTGTCTTCCTCAGGAAAAGGCGATGTCAATCTCAAGGCACATTCCGAACATTCTACGATGTCAAAGCATTCACCACTTACTAAATAATCTTTGGTGGTATAAACTGCTATTAATTCAGCATTACACAGAGGACAGAAATTAATTTTCATTGATTATAAAATGTGGTAGTCTTTTTTGTTTTCACACAATTCATATGGATTTAATCTTTCAATTCTAAGGAAATATTCTTAAAAACTAACAGCAATATCTGGTTAATTTTAACACTGTTTTATATTAAAGTGATTGATGTTTTCCAAAAGATGCTTGAAAAAATATTATGAATATTGGAGCGATTCCCGCTCGATTAAAATCTTCCCGTTTACCGGAAAAAATTTTAATGCCTATCGGTGGGATACCCATGATTGTCCGTGTTGTACGCCAAGCACAAAAATCAAAATCTCTGGATAAAATAATCGTAGCCATTGACCATAAAAAAACTCAAGAAGTATTAAACGAATACGGAATAAATGGGTATTGGACATCTTCGCACCATCAATCCGGTACGGACAGAGTGGCAGACATTATAAAAAATGAAGTTACGGATGTAATAATCAATATTCAAGGCGATGAGCCTGAAATCGAGCCGGAAATGATAGATGATTTGGTTGATTTATTTCAAAATGAAACTGTGAAAATGGCCACTTTCGCTTCTACAGATATTTCTGATGAGGATAAGGTAAATCCCAACGTAGTGAAATTGCAACGGGACAAAAATGGACTGGCTATTGATTTCTCCAGAGAATCATTTTCCGGAGTTGAAAATTATCGACATATTGGTATATATGGATTCAAAAAAAACACATTATTAAAATTCACAAGTTTACCTCAATCCAAACGGGAATCGATGTACAAATTAGAGCAATTAAGAGCCTTAGATAATGGAATTCCAATACACACGGTCATTACAAATTTTAAGGGGCGAGGTGTGGACACAAAAGAAGATCTAAAACAATTGGAACTGAAGTATGCCTCGTAAACCGGTAAAATATATTTTTGTCTTAGGCGGGGTCATGTCCGGACTGGGAAAAGGGATTGCCGCTTCTTCCATCGGATATTTACTAAAGAGTGCAGGACTGAGGGTAACTATCTTAAAATTAGATCCTTACTTAAATGTGGACCCCGGAACTATGAATCCATATCAACACGGAGAAGTGTTTGTACTGGATGATGGTTCTGAAACCGATTTGGATTTAGGACATTATGAGCGATTCATTGACGTAAACATGGGAAAACAAAACAATGCAACAGCCGGGCAAATTTATAATACTGTATTAGATAGAGAACGAGCTGGGGATTATTTAGGGGAAACGGTACAAGTTATTCCTCATATCACCGATGAAATTAAATCAAGAATAGAAGGTGTTAACAAACCAAAATTATTTGACATTGTCATTTGTGAGGTAGGAGGGACCGTGGGTGACATTGAAAGTCTACCATTTTTAGAAGCAATTCGACAGATGTCTGTAAAAGTCGGCTACCATAATCATTTGATTGTTCATGTAACTCTTTTACCATTTGTGAAAGCTAGTGCGGAAGTTAAAACAAAACCCACTCAGCATTCCGTTATGAAATTGAGAGAAATTGGGTTAAGTCCGGATATCATTTTGTGCCGTTCTGAAACGTCAATTAGTAAATCTGTGAAAGATAAAATAGCCTTATTTTGTAACGTAGATTCTGCTCATGTCATTGAGGGGAGAGATGTAACCAGTATTTATGAGGTTCCTTTAATGCTGGACAAACAACAGGTGGGAAAATTAATTTCTGAACGACTGGAACTGGAAGGGACTTCGGAAACATTACCTCTTAAAAATTTTATCCAACATTATAAAAACCCAGTTCATACCGTTACGATTGCAATGTGCGGGAAATATACAAAACTACCAGATGCATATAAAAGTGTGATTGAAGCTTTCATCCATTCCGGTGTAGAAAATAATGCCAGAGTAAAATTGAAATGGATTGCAACTGAAAATCTCTACTCGAAAAATCAGGCGGAAAGAGAATTTTCTGAAGTAAACGGAATTTTACTTTTACCCGGATTTGGGAAAAGAGGAGCGGAAGGAAAAATCTTAGCATGTCAGATCGCCCGGGAAAAGAATATTCCATTTTTAGGAATTTGTCTGGGGTTGCAATGTGCAGTTATAGAATTTGCCCGAAATGTGTGTGGATTATTAAAGGCGAATAGTACAGAGTTTAACACAAAAACTCCTTTTCCTGTGATTGACTTGATGGAATCCCAACGTATGGTAAAAATGAAAGGAGGTACCATGAGATTGGGAAAATATGATTGCGAACTTACTCCAGGATCAAAAGCTAAAAAAGAGTACAGAAAAAAGAAAATTTCTGAACGTCATCGTCATAGATGGGAAGTGAACAATCGCTATAGAGCCAAATTAGAAAAAAATGGAATGGTATTTTCCGGCACAAATCCTGAGCTGAATTTGGTTGAAATCATTGAAATAAAAAACCATCCTTGGTTCGTTGGGTGTCAATTTCACCCGGAACTGAAAAGTAGAGTGTTAAAAGCTCATCCGCTATTCCGAGGATTTATAGGTGCAGCGGTTCAAAATCAGAATAAAAAAACGGTTTGATGAAAAACAATATCAAAAAAGAAAACATAAATTTTGGGAAAAAGTCTCTTCCCCTAATCGCAGGTCCCTGTGTCATAGAAAGCCGGGAGCATGTGCTTAAAATGGCAGAGTCCATTTCCAAAATTACACAATCCTTGAATATTCCCTTTGTGTTTAAAAGTTCTGTGGACAAAGCCAATCGGACTTCGGTCGATTCTTTTAGAGGTGTGGGGATTGAAAAAGGACTCGGTATTTTAGCCGAAGTAAAATCAACATTTGGAATTCCCGTTTTAACAGACATCCACCAACCAGAACAAGCATCTACATTCAGCGAAGTAGCAGATATTTTGCAAATACCTGCTTTTTTGTGTCGTCAGACAGATTTGCTAATAGCAGCAGGAAAAACTCAACGGACTGTCAATATAAAAAAAGGGCAATTTTTAGCTCCGTGGAAAATGAATTCAATTGTAAAAAAAATTGAATCCACAGGCAATACGAACATTTTATTAACTGAACGAGGAACCACATTTGGATATGAAAGTTTGGTTTCAGATGTCCGCACTATTTCCATGATGCAAACGTATGGATATCCTGTTATTTTTGATGCAACCCATAGTGCTCAAATACCTGGAATTGCCGGGAATATAACCGGTGGAATGAGAAAATATATTCCGGTTTTAGCCAAGGCAGCGGTTGCAGGAGGTTGTGACGGATTATTTTTGGAGGTCCACGACGATGTTTCAAACGCAAAATCAGATGCCTCCACTCAATATCCATTGGATAAATTAGAATCATTATTGATTGTATTAAAGCGTATTCACCAAGCCATTCAGTGAAATTAAAAAACAAATTAGAAAAAATTAAACTAATTATTTCAGATGTAGATGGAGTTCTGACAGATGGAACTGTTTTCAAAGGACCCGATAACCTTGAATTAAAACGTTTTTGCGTTCAGGATGGAACTGCCGTAGCTATATTAAAAGTGGCTAAATATAATTTGGCGTTTATCTCAGGTAGGTTTTCTGAGTCCACAAAGATTCGAATGCAAGAATTAAAAGTTTCAGATGTTTATAATGGAACGCTGAATAAGCTTATTCCCTACGAAGAGTTGAAACAAAAATTTAGTGTGGAGGACGATGAAATCGCTTATATTGGAGATGATTTGATTGATATTCCCGTGATGGAAAAAGTGGGACTCCCCATCGCCGTGAACAATGCTTACCCGGATGTAAAAAAGATAGCGTTATTTATTACAAAAACCGATGGAGGAAAAGGTGCATTTCGGGAATTTGTAGATTGGATGCTTACGGAATTAGGGATTTATAAAACATGTTTGGCTGAATTAAAGAAAAAAATGAAAAATTCATCGTGAATGTTATACCATTCAAACCTATTCTGGTGTGGATGTTCATGGCTTGGTTTTTGTCTGGCTGTTCCTCCACACCAACCGAAGAATCGAGAGAAAAACGAACCAATCATCCCGATCAAGAAAGCTGGGATATAACCATTACCATGACCAATGAAGGATTGGTTCGTGCTATAGTCACATCGGGATACTTGAAAAAATATGAGCAAAAAAGTTTTGTATTTTTGGAAGACAGCGTCGTAGTCGATTTTTTTGATCCATCGGAAATTCATACAACTCGCCTTACTTCCGAAAGAGCAGAAATAAACGAAAGAAACAATTTTATGAGAGCCTTTCAATCTGTCGTTGTGGTTTCAGATAGTGGGGTAACATTATTTACAGACACTTTATCCTGGGATCATAAAAACAAGCGAATATTCACTCAGGATAGCGTTCAGATTGTAACAGAAAAAAAAGACACCTTATACGGTGTTGGATTTGAATCTGATGTGGAAATGACTCATTGGAATATTTTACAACCACGAGGAGTGACAGACAGGATGATAGATGAATAACGGACATTCTTTAGAAGCAAAAAACTTACATAAACGATACGGAAAAAAGTGGGTTGTTCGTGATATAGATTTGGAACTAAATAAAGGTGAGATTGTAGGATTGCTTGGACCAAATGGAGCAGGAAAGACTACAACGTTTTATATGATTACAGGAATGATAAAACCTACGAATGGACAAATATTTTTGGATCACAAAGAAATCACCGGATACCCCATGTATAAACGATCCAGAAAAGGAATTGGATATCTATCTCAGGAACCATCCATTTTTTCGAAACTTTCAGTTGAGGACAATTTAAAATTGATCTTAGAATTGACTCAATTTTCAAAAGAAGAACAGAAAGAAAAAATTGACACTTTATTGGAAGATTTGTCTATTTCACATCTAAGAAAAAATAGAGGTGGTAGCCTTTCCGGTGGAGAAAGGAGGCGGGTGGAAATTTGTCGAACCTTAGCCATAGATCCTGACTTTATTTTATTGGATGAACCATTTGCCGGGGTAGATCCCATTGCAGTGGAAGACATTCAATCCATTGTCCATTCACTAAAAAAGCGTAATATTGGTGTCCTTATCACCGACCATAATGTGAGAGAAACCTTATCCATAACAGACCGTTCCTATTTGTTGTACGAAGGGGA
>CAZBZK010000022.1:0-7220 GCA_964496365.1 uncultured bacterium | reverse complement strand
GATCAGGAACAGGAAGAACCGGAAGTTGCGGAAACAGAAGAAGATAATTCCTTGGATATGAGACCTATCGAAGACGATTTTGATTACATTCAACCCAAAGGAGAACGAAAAGACGTTCTTGATCTTCCCCTTCCTGAAAGGTTGGATTTTATAGAAACGCTAATTAAACAACTGGACGACTTTCCACTGGGTAATTTAGAGCGATCTGTTTGTGAGGAAATTATTTGGAACATAGATGACAGAGGATATTTGGGTGTTGAACTCATCATGATTTCTGATAGATTTGATTTAAGCGAGGAAGACATACTACCTCTTCTAACATTAGTTCAAAGTTTGGATCCAAAAGGAATTGGATCTCGAACCTTACAGGAATGTTTGTTGGCTCAGTTGGGTGAGAATCAACATTCCATTCCTTACTTAATTGTCAGTGAATGTTATGATGATTTTATCCATAAACGGTTTGAGAAAATAGAAAAAGCTTTAAATTGTACGAGAGAGGAATTAAAAAACGGATTAAATAAAATAGGGAAATTGAACCCTCATCCCGGCGAAGGAAAATTAACAGGAAAAGACGGCGTGGTGGATCCAGATATCATCGTTTTTCGCAGAGATGGGAAATGGGTGATCAGAACCAATGACAGGGGAATTCCTGATTTGGTTATTAATGAAATGTATAAAGATTTATCTGCAGGGAAACTGCTAAAAGGTAAAGATAGAACTTTTTTAGAGGAAAGAATTGACAAGGGAGAAATGCTCATTCAAGCCATTAACCAGCGAAGACACACACTAACAGCGGTTATGGAATCCATTATTAATAGACAACCCAAATTTTTTGATGGAGAAATTGATGTGTTAGAACCCATGAAACTAATGGATATTGCCGAGGAACTTCAAATAGATATTTCAACCGTTAGTAGGAGTACTCGTGGAAAATATGTGGATTCACCCTTTGGCATTTTTGAGTTGAAATCGTTTTTCAGCGGAAATGTCGAGTTGGGGGACGGACAAATAGTAAGCAATCGAAAAGCAAAACACACATTAAAAGATTTGATAGACAAAGAAAACAAAAAGAAACCCTTTACGGATGAACAACTTTTGTCTTTGATGACAAAAAATGGGTTTCCGTTGGCACGCAGAACTGTGGCTAAATATCGGAAACAATTGAATATTCCGGTAGCAAGATTAAGAAGAATAATTTAAAAACTAAGGAGAAAAGTAAATGGAAAATCGTAGAATAATAATTGGAGATAAGGAGTATCAAATTCCTGAAAAAATTCTTTCATTGGGTGCCGTTCCCATCCTGGGAATTGCACTACTTTTATGGTTGGGAACTGGATTTTATCAAGTGGGACCAGATGAAGTTGGTGTGGTACAGAGATTTGGAAAAGTAAATCGGGTTGTACAATCGGGACTTAGATATCATTATCCTTTCCCTGTGGAAACGGTCAAAACACCGAAAGTAACTGAGGTAAAACGGATTGAAATCGGATTCAGAACTGTGGGTAAAAATCAGTTTAGGACTGTGGAAAAAGAAAGCATCATGCTTACCGGTGATGAGAATATTGTGGATGCAGAAATGATTGTACAATACAAACTGAAGGACCCAATTGCATACCTTTTTAATTTTCATCGCCCAGTTCTTACGGTACGTGAAGCGGCAGAAGCCTCTCTGCGAACCATTGTGGGAAGGCATGGCATTGATGAAGCACTTACGTCAGGAAAACTGATGATACAGGAAGAAACCAAAACACTAATTCAATCCATTTTAGATAAATACAACTCAGGTATTCTTGTGGTTGCAGTTCAACTTCAGGATGTGTCTCCTCCTAAGACCGTAATTGCTGCTTTTAAAGATGTAGCATCGGCTAAGGAAGATAAAAACCGATTAATTAATGAAGCGGAGGGATATCGAAATGATGTCATTCCCAAAGCTCGAGGTGAAGCTCAAGCTATGATCCGGGAGGCAGAAGGTTTCAAAGAGGCACGAATCAAAAGATCCGAAGGGGATGTGGCAAAATTTAAGTCGATGCTGAAGGAGTACAAAAAAGCAAAATCCATTACGAAAAAACGATTGTATTTAGAAGCAATGGAAGATATTCTCCCAGGAGTAAACAAATACATTGTCCCTGATGGTGATGGAGGAAACTTATTAAACTTATTAAATTTGAATGGAAATGTAGCAGGAGGTAGAAAATGAAAAAATTATTAATTGCCCTATTAGTATTATTAGGAATCGTGTTTTTCTCCACAGTATTTATTGTGGATGTCACAGAACAGGTTGTGATTTTACAATTTGGAAAACCGGTTCGAACCATAAAGAACCCTGGGTTACATTTCAAACTCCCTATACCTTTCCAAACGACAACTGTCTTTGATAATCGTCTTTTAGAATATGACGTTCCACCAGAGGAGATTTTGAGTAAGGATAAAAAATCCCTTATTGTTGATAATTACGTTCGTTGGAAAATTGTGGATCCCTTATTATTTTTGCAAACGGTTCAAGCCATTCCCACAGCTATAACCCGATTGGATGATATTGTTTATTCTGAACTAAGGCGAGAATTGGGAACACATAACATGAGTGAAATTATCACGGAAAACCGAGAGTTAATTATGGATCAGGTTACGCATAATAGTAAGGTTGCTACAACGCCTTACGGGATCGAAGTGGTGGATGTGCGTATTAAAAGAGTGGACCTTCCAAAAGAAAATGAAAAATCTATTTACGCAAGAATGGATGCAGAACGGAAAAGACAAGCCAATAAATTTCGGTCGGAAGGAGAAGAAGAAGCACAAAAGATCCGAGCCACAACAGAAAAAGACAAAACCATCATATTAGCCAATGCATACAAAGAATCTCAGCAAATTCGAGGAGAAGGCGAAGCCGTTGCTCTTGAAATATATGCCAATGCGTTTGGTGCCGATCCTGATTTTTATGAATTTGTTCGTACACTGGAAACGTATAAAAAAATAATAGATCCAAAAACCACTTTGGTTTTGCCTGCAGATTCAGATCTATTTAAACTTCTGGAGGGTCAATAATTGAATTCCATTAATTCAGGAAAAATTCCGATTCGTTCTACGACTATTTTAGGTGTTCGGTACAATCGAAAAGCGGCTTTGGGCGGAGATGGTCAGGTGACTTTTGGAGATATGGCTCTAAAACAAAAGGCGGTAAAAGTCAGAAAATTTTACTCAGACAAGGGTGTGATTCTTAGTGGATTTGCAGGTGCCGCTGCAGATGCCTTAACATTATTTGAAAAGTTCGAAGGGAAACTTGAAGAATATGGAGGTGATTTAAAACGTTCCGTTGTTGAACTGGCAAAAGATTGGAGGACAGATAAATATTTGCGGCATTTGGATGCACTTTTAGCACTCATAAATAAACAATCCAGTTTTATTGTGTCCGGAGATGGAAATGTCATTGAACCGGATGGACATATTATTGCCATTGGCTCAGGGGCTGGCTATGCTCAGGCGGCAGCAAAAGCGTTTATGGAAACCAAAAAAATGAATTCAAAAACAATAGTGGAAAAATCTCTAAAAATTGCATCTGAAATTTGCATTTATACAAATAATTCAATTACCATTTTGGAGACGGAATGAACACTCAAACCCCAAAACAAATTGTCCGGGAACTCAATAAGTTTATCGTTGGGCAAAAAAGTGCAAAACGAGCGGTGGCAATTGCCTTGAGAAATCGCTGGAGAAGACAGCAAATCCCCGATGGAATGAGAGATGAAATTGTTCCTAATAATATTATCCTTATCGGTTCTACAGGTGTGGGGAAAACTGAAATCGCCCGGCGGCTTGCAAATTTAGCAAACGCACCATTTCTGAAAGTGGAGGCGAGTAAATTTACTGAAGTAGGTTATGTAGGGAGAGATGTTGAATCCATCATCCGTGATTTAATGAACACATCTGTAAATATGGTTCGGACTGAACAAGAAACTTTAGTGATTGATCAAGCAAAAGAATTAGCAAAAGAGAGATTGGTTGACTTGATCTTTCCCGGAAACAGTGTTGCAGCTGAAAGACGTAAATCTGAAGATGCGGAAAAACGGTACCAACGGAATCGGATCAAATTATTAAAAAAACTTGAAAATGGAGATTTTGAAGATCGTTATGTTGAGATGGATGTCCCTGAAGAAAATCTTCCCATGATGCAAGTATTTGGACCCATTGGATTGGATGATATGGGATCAAATATTAAAGATATGCTTTCAAATGTACTCCCCACAAATAAGAAACATAAACGGATGAAAGTGTCTCAAGCTCGGAATGTATTGACGGAGTTAGAAACTCAAAATTTGCTGGATAAAGACGAAATTATCCGAATTGCCAAAGATCGTGTGGAAAATAATGGAATGGTATTTTTGGATGAAATAGATAAAATTTGTGGTAACGAAAGAGGAGCGGGTCCAGACGTAAGCAGAGAAGGCGTTCAGCGAGACCTTCTTCCTATTATCGAAGGCTGTACAGTGAGCACAAAATACGGCTCCGTAAAATCAGACCATGTATTGTTTATTGCAGCAGGAGCATTTCATGTATCGACACCTTCAGATATGATACCGGAACTGCAAGGGCGGTTTCCCATTCGTGTGGAAATGGATAAACTTACCACTAGTGATTTTGTCAAAATCCTGGTACACCCTAAATCTGCTCTCATAAAGCAGTATCAAGCTCTTCTCGAAACAGAAGGTGTTACCCTAAGTTTTCAAAAAGCCGCTATTAAAGTTATTGCAGAAATTGCCACGGAAGTAAATACAAAAACGGAAAATATTGGAGCTCGAAGACTTCATACAATAATGACTACTCTCTTGGATGAATATATGTATGAAAAAATCAAAGGGAAGTCTTCCAACGGAGTATTGGAAATTACCCCGGAAATTGTAAAAGATAAACTCTCAGATATTGCCGAAGATCAGGATTTGAGTAGATATATTCTTTAAAATTGTTTTTATTATTTTTATCAATACACGCTCAAAGAATAAAATACATAAACTTTGTTTCTTAAAAAGAAATTAAGTTTTCAATAGCCTTTGCCACCTTTTCTGCATTCGGCAGATACCTCTTTTCTAATTCTGAATTCAATGGAATTGCCGGCACATTCTCTGACCCTACAACGGTAACAGGTGCATCTAAATATTGGAAACATTCCTCCTGAATTCTGCCAGCCAATGCCTGTGCAAACGAATTTTCTTTGGGTTCTTCTGAAACCACAATACAACGACTGTGTTTGTTCACCGACTCAAAAATTAATTCTTCATCTAAGGGGTAAATAGTTCTTAGATCAATAATTTCCACCTGTCCAGAGAATTTCTTTGCGGCTGATTTCGCCCAATAAACTCCCATACCATAAGTAATAATAGAAATAGAATTCCCTACTTTGATTTGTCCATCATCCGCTTCCATGATACTGTTTCCCTTTCCCAAGGGTAAAATATAATCTCTGCCGGGTTCTGGGCAGATTGCAGATTCAGTTCCTTTGATTTTGCTCCAATACAACCCTTTATGCTCTAACATTATCACCGGATTTGGATCATAGTAGGCTGCTTTCATAAGTCCCTTCATATCCGCACTATTTGATGGATATACAATTTTAATTCCCCTAATATTTGCCAACACAGATTCCACAGAAGATGAGTGGTATGGTCCACCACTACCGTAAGCACCAATGGGTACCCGGATGACACAACTCACAGGCCATTTTCCCTGTGACAAATAATAAGATCGACTTACTTCTGTGAATAATTGATTTAGCCCGGGCCAGATATAATCTGCAAACTGTACTTCCACAATGGGTTTACAACCAGTGGCGGACATTCCCACGGTACTGCCTATAATAAATGCTTCCTGAATTGGTGTATTGAAAACACGGTTATCACCAAAAGTTTCAGCCAATGTAGCTGCCTCTCTAAAAACACCACCCAAACGCTTTCCAACATCCTGTCCATATAATAAACATTCTGGATGTTTCTGCATAAGCTCTTTGACGGCTAAAAGAGCAGTATCCACCATGATAGTTGGGGAGCTGCCTTTGGGATTACGTTCACCGATTTCTTCAGTAATAGGAGTGGGGTGAAAAACATAATCGAATAATTCTTCAGGATCAGGATCAGAAGAATCAATCGCTCTTTGGAATTCAGATTTAACAGCATTTATTGCAGCTATTTCAATAGCTTTAATCTCGGTGTCAACCAATCCACTTTTTTCTAATTGCTTTTTTAAAATAGGAAGTGGGTCTAGTTTTTGATGCTCCTCCAAGTCATCCCTGTACCATTCCATGCGTACTCCTGAAGTATGATGATTCAGAAGAGGTACATCGGCATGCACCACTACGGGTCGGCGGTTTTTTCTAATAATTTTCAAGGCTTTTTGAATGGTTTCATAGGATTTTGAAAAATCATTTCCAGAGACGTTTAACACCTCAAAACCACCGAACCCATTTACGTAGTCTTTAATATCGTTGGATCTAATCTCATCATTGCTGGCTGATATATCCCAACCATTATCTTGAATCAGATAGAGAATGGGAAATTGCTTCAGTGCTGACATGTGAAAAGCTTCTGAAACTTCACCTTCTGTTATGGAACCATCCCCTAACGAACATACCACTACCGCTTTATCATCTTTCAATTTTTCTTTTTCAAGATATTGAATGCCCATAGCAACTCCGGTTGTAGGAATTGCCTGCATACCCGTTGCTGAGGATTGGTGTGGAATTTTAGGCATATCATCCCGCCGAAGACTGGGATGGGAGTAATAAGATCTGCCACCTGAAAAAGGATCATCCTTTTTTGCCTGCAATTGGAGCATGAGCTCATAAGGTGTCATTCCTATACTGAGAAGCAAAGCATCATCCCTATAATAGGGAGCAATCCAGTCAATGGCTTTTAACTGCATTCCCATTGCAATTTGAATAGCTTCATGACCCCTGGATGTGGCGTGTACATATTTGGAAGTAATATCCTTATATTTCTCAAAAATATCGGTCATGGCTTTGGCGGTGCACATGAGAGAGTAGGCATTTTTAAGGATTTTTTGGGATATTTGTTTTTTCATTATAATATGAAACTGAATGTCAGATTATAAAAATAGTTTCCATTATCTAACCCTGCTTTAGCTTGGTTAATGTCTCCATAGTAAATTTGGATAATACTCTTTTCCCACTCATGGCAGCCCGTTCCATAAGGAGGTCATCCCAGTGGTCTGTCCCC
>CAZBZK010000021.1:19711-21388 GCA_964496365.1 uncultured bacterium | reverse complement strand
CATAACGACGGCGAATTTAATTTATTCGAATGAAAATAAAATATACTTTCATATTATTTTTTGATGGCTTGGATGATGGAATCATCCTTAACAACCTGTTGATCACCTGTTTTCATATTTTTGATGGTTACTTTTTTATATTTTAGTTCATCTTCACCCAAGATGATGGTAAATCGAGAATTTTTCTTGTTGGCTTCTCTAAACTGAGATTTCATACTCCGCCGTAAAAAATCTAATTCCACACAATACCCTGATTGGCGTAATGTATTGGCGATGACCGCCCCAGTTTCCCTAGCTTTATCAGATATCCCGATAATATAGAAATCAATTTCTTCTTTTTTTAAATGGGAAGCGTTCTCATTTAACCCAATTAATATTCGTTCAACGCCTGCAGCAAACCCCATGGCAGGTGTTGGTTTTCCCCCTAACATTTTCACGAGATTATTGTATCGCCCCCCACCACAAATAGCATCCTGTCCTCCCAAAGATTTTGATGTAATTTCAAATGTTGTTTGGCAATAATAATCCAAACCTCGAACCAATTGATTATCTTGTACGTATGGAATTTTCAATGTATCCAATATGCTTAAAACCTCTTTAAAATGGTTTTTATCTTCAATGGAGAGAAAATCTGTAATGACCGGAGCATTTTTTAATAAGTCTATTTCATGCGGAATTTTTGTATCTAAAATCCTCAATGGATTGGTTTTGAGCCGAGTTTGACTAATTTCGGATAATGTGTTTCGATGCGGAGTTAAGTAGTTTACCAACGCATTACAATAAGACTGGCGAGCATCAGTAGATCCAATGCTATTCAATCTTAATGTTAAGGAGGGTAATTCGAGATGGTGAAGAAATAAATAAGCTGAAGAAATGACTTCAGCATCGCATTCAGGAAATGGAGACCCGATGGATTCAATTCCAAATTGGTGAAATTGCCGTTGCCTTCCTTTTTGGGGTCTTTCTCTCCGAAACAACGAACCAAAATAGTATAATTTTGTGAACGGAGACTCATTGGCTAAATTGTTTTGGATATACGCCCTTACGATTGATGCGGTCAATTCAGGTCTAAGAGTGAGGGAATCTCCATTTTTATCATTCCAAGAATACATTTCTTTGGATACAATATCCGTATCTGATCCAACTCCTCGAGAGAATAATTCGGTTTTTTCAAATATGGGAGTTCTAATCTCTTTGTATCCATAGTTTTGAAAAAAAGTATGAAATGAAGATTCCAATTCCTGCCAATGTATAATTTCAGAGGGGAGTATATCCTTGGTGCCTTTGATTGTCCTGATGTTCATTGCCTTATATGGTTAGTCTCCCATCATTTCTTCAATAATTTCGTTTGCCTCATCTTGATAATTCTCTGGTACAAATATAAACACTTTTGAGCCAATGATATTTCCAGATTGAATCCCCAATGCTGATGTCAGAAAATCTGCTTTTAAATAGTGTGGGATTTTGTTTTTATTTAATATTTCAGAAATCATATCAGCAAAAATTTTCCCTGAGATAGGTTTCAATTTTATCCAAGATATATTAGTCAGAGGATGTTCGCTTGGTAAATTGAAGATTAAACTTACTCCACAATCTGCACAAATTTCAATTTCCTTTTGATATTCTGATTTACATTCCGGACAAAACAAGTCGATTATACCTCTTTTATTTTGGGAT
>CAZBZK010000021.1:4509-19611 GCA_964496365.1 uncultured bacterium | reverse complement strand
TTCTGATTTACATTCCGGACAAAACAAGTCGATTATACCTCTTTTATTTTGGGATAAATATCCTTAATAATATACAAAACGTTATACTTTCCATTTGCATGAGTAGAAATGTGAAAAGAAGCGTTATGGGAAGACAAAATGTTGCAAATGTCTTTCAAGAAAATTTTATCACCTTTTACAATAGAATTATTGATTAATAATCGATACATTTTGAACATTTAGGTTTGAATTGGTATTCTCAATTTTCTGCTGATTAAAACGATCGCCGACCATAAAGTCCGCTTTTTTGTTCAATTTTTATATCTTTTAACACAGGGGATTTTACATTGATTTTCAAATAAACTCCCCTTCCAAATCCAGATGGAGTCCAATTTAATGATAAATCCCAGCAATGTAAATCACGATAGATTGAAAAACTATGATTCACTAATTCTTTTTCCAAAATGTCAAACCGTGCGGAATATTTTATTTTCCATTTTTGTGTAACTTGGATATCTGTGTTTGTATTGACCCAAAACGTTTCTTTGGTTAATAATGGATTGGATTTATTTAGAGAATAACCAAGATTAAGGGATGTGGACCACAATTTTCCGGTTGGATCGGTTTTAAAACTAGTACCTCCCTTAAAATTTGAAAATTCCAGGTCATCAATTTCAGTGGAATCTTCTTCAAGCCCATCTGATTCAACCTCAGTATCATCCAATAAATCTCCCGAAAAGCGAAAACCGGTTGAAATCCGGGCATTTATGAGTCGGGGAACTTTGTTGAGTTGATTAATTCGTTTGAACTGCCCATCGTTTTCAACTATTTTATAAAAGTCATGAGTCATAGAGAGATCCAAATTTAATTTTTTCCCCAATTTTGTTCTTACCGAAGACCGAAGATTTGCAAGTTTCAAGGAATCAGCAACGAAATTATAACTGGTGGACATTCTCCAACTGAACAGATCGATTTTTTTTACGTCATCGTCTTCTCCAATTTTTGCCTGGAAAACATTATTTAAAGATAAACTCATGCTTTGGGCTTTCCTCTTGGGTGTGGAACCAGCTGGAGTCCCTTTAAATCGATCATGGAGAATTTCATGTCCTTCATTTGAACGGAAGGACTCAAAATATCCAAATGAATACCCAAAAAGTGGTTCAGAAAAATCCGGAGTAAATGAATAACCTATGGAAGGAGAAGCGACGTGGCGAATGCTCTGAAGATTTCCGATTTTCAGAGGAAACAATCCATAAAATTGAGTCCCTAAACTTAATCGAAATGAACCAGTTGTTCGGGTAGCAAATCCTTGTTTCTCTGTTTTAATCAAAGAATTTCTCGATGAATCAAATTGTGCATCAAAAGTTTTATTTACCCAGACGTGCTTTATGGAAACACTAGGGTTCATAGAAATATATTTAAATATTTTCTGAGGAGCACTCATTCCAAAACTGTGAGTGGCTACAGGATTTGATTCGGTTTTAATGAGTCCTTCTGAACCGTCCATTTTCCAGTGAAATGAGTAGGTGGAATCTGTTTGCCACAAGGTGTCTGATTCAAAATCTGTTTTTAATTTGTTATTGAAATTGGAAGAATAATTCCATGAAATATTGTTATACCATTTTTTTTTCGTGGATTTTTCGGGAAACAACTGGCTCTGTCCATGGCGGAATGAAATGGACGGAAGGGTATTATTGGTTATATTTAGTTTTTGCCCTGCTTTATAAGGATTCTGAAAAAATATGGACGTTGAATCAATTTTCTGATCTGCCATTAAATCCCGGGTTGAAGACAAATTGATGCTGATAGAGTTTTTCCATTTTCTCCATTGTTTGCTGTAGGTTGCATTGGAAACTGCCTGTTGTTTTAATCGTACAGTTGGATCAAGTCCTGTATTACGATTGTATTCACCGTTACTGAAATATTTGGCATTTATACTAAGTTTTTGATCATGTCTCAATAGATGTCTATGACTCCAATTCAACATAAAATTTGTTTTATTATCGTCAGAAATTTGGGTGATATCTTTTTGAGATGTGAGGTAATAGAGAGTCTCCAGTCTGAGATTTCCGGTATAGGAATATCGTTTGTTGTACCGGTTATAATTTTTTAGAGTCAGTCCTTGACGATCAGCAAAACTCATAAGTATTTTGGAATCCCAATATTCATTTGGAGCCCAATAAAATCCGAGTCCATCTAAGAATTGCCCACGGTTGGAAGATTCTCCGTAAGTTGGCATAATCCATCCTGAATGCCTGTTTCCATGTTGGTGAGGAAATATAGCAAACGGTATCCCAAAAATAGGAATCCCCCCTACGTACATTATCAAAGGTCGTGCAACCACTTTGTCATCATTTATCATTTTCATTTGATCGCTTTCAAAGTGAAAATGTGGAATCTTTAAATCACAAGTAGTAAAAATACTTTCTTGGATATAATACACGTCTTCGCCGCTATTTCTGATTTCATTTCCATAATAATATCCATCTTGCATTTTGGTTTCTCCCATGATAATCCGTCCCTTTTTGCTCTTCAAATTGTACAGGATTTCATCCCCAATCATGGGTTCTTTCCCTTTTTCATCCACGGTGGGTCTAATTGGAAATTCAGTCGTATCATTTGGTAGGTTTGGAAGAGCGTTTAACACGTTAGATTTTAAATTCATTTTCATATATCCGGCAGTCAAATTCATATGTTGATAATTTATCGAAGCGTCATGTTCAAGATGTGTTAATTCTTTTGACGTATAAAATTGGATTTTTTTTGATGAATATTCAATGGGAGAATCTGTATTTTTGTTGGAAGAATCCGGATTAAACTTTCCTTTTGCTCCACCGGAAATAAGAATTTCTTCCAAATCATCATTCTCAAAATGTAAGGCCATCTCGTCCCCGGATGCTTCGTTTATCCCTTTGTATATGGAGTCTTCAAATACATGATAAATTGAGGTGGCCATTCCCTCGATCCGCAGAGAGTCTAACTCACCATTGACAAAAAAACCATTCAGAGTTTTGCCTTTCAAGTCATTAACGGTCTCAATAGAATCTTTTTGAATTAAGCCGTCATCTACGAATTGTCTCCAACCAAATTGAGGGGATTGCATATGTGCTTTTGCTGGGATATGTATGGTTTTTAGTTGTTCATTTTCATAAAAAAGAGCAATTTCATGTCCACTAAGATTACGACCGTTATCGGTAATTTCAGGATCAATTTTCAGAATGGTTCTTCCATCGTCCCGATTGTAAAAAGCGTATCCGCACGTTGCAGTTCTGCTGTTTTCTTGGATAATAACATGTCCTAATGCTTCATAAGAGACTGCATCTGTTTTAGGTTTTTTGTGATAAAAAAGTGCATCAGCTTTAATAATTTGATTTTGTTGAATCAAGGTCACATTTCCATTGGCAAATCCACTGTCTATGTGGGTGATATAAATAACGGAATCGGCAGTGAGGTCATAATCATTATCCCAAATATGAACGTTGCTAAAATTTTTAAGTATATCTTTTTTTGATAAAAATAACAAGGAATCACAGGTAAGATGCATATCAATTTTCGTTACTTTTGTATTGCCCTTGAGCGTTACTATTCCAGAAGATTCATCGAAAATCGCCTTATTGCATGATAATTCGAGTTTCCCTTTTTTGAACAGCACATCTCCTCTTAGCTCCTGGATTGATTTTCCATTGATTGGTTTGTTTTCCAAAATATCTGCATGAATTAATCTTAATCGGTCATCAGAAAAGAGCAAAATGGGTAATAGGAAAATCCAAATAAAGTTCGGGACATTCTTGCTTCCATTCTTTTCCATTTTTGATTTATCTGTTTCCATTCCCCAAGTACCAATTCCGTGTTTCATCACCAGATTAATATCTTTCCGGCCAGCATGATTTTAATCGGTTCAAAATAAAGGATTCAAATCCAAGTTGTGTTGGATGGTAAAAATTGGGCTTGATGCTATGTGGTAAATACGTTTCATTTATAAAATGTTCAGGGTAAGAATGGGGATATTTATAGGCTGTTCCGTAATCCATTTTTTTCATCAAATCGGTGGGTGCATTTCTCAAATGTAAGGGGACATTTGGAACGGGATTTTCCTTTACTATTTTTTGTGCTTTTAACAGAGATGAATGAGAAGCATTTGATTTTTCTGCACTGGCAAGATAAGTGGTTACTTGAGCAAGTACAATGGCTCCCTCTGGCATTCCAATCAAATGAACCGCTTGAAATCCTGATACAGCAACGGAAAGTCCTTGCGGATCTGCATTCCCAACATCTTCTGAAGCAAGAATGACTAACCGTCTTGCAATAAATTCCGGTTTTTCTCCTCCTTCCAACATCACCGCCAACCAATAAACAGATGCGTCTGGATCACTTCCTCTTACAGATTTAATAAATGCACTAATCACATCGTAATGATAGTCCCCAGTTTTATCATAAAGTAGTGCTTTGGTTTGGAGGGCTTCTGATATCAGGTTCGCAGACATATCTCCTTTATTATTTAGCAGTTTACAAGCAATATCTATGGTATTCAATAACTTTCGGGCATCTCCATTTACTGCCTTGACTAAGGATAATTTATTGTCTCTTGATATTGTGATTTCACCTTTTCTCAAAACAATATCATTTTGAAATGCTTGAGATAAAATTTGGTCAAGGTCTTCATCTTCTAATGATTTAAGGACCAAAACTTTACTTCGAGATATAAGAGGATTAATAATCTCAAAAGAAGGATTTTCTGTTGTAGCACCCATTAATATAATCGTTCCGTTTTCTACCGCATGCAAGAGGGCATCTTGTTGTGATTTACTGAATCGATGTATTTCATCAATAAACAGAATAGTTTGATTTCCTATTGAGCTATTAGCTTCAGCTTTTTTTATAATCTCACGCAAATCTTTTACTCCGCTAGATACGGCTGAGAGTTCATGAATATTTGCCCCGGAGTGATGACTGATTAAGCGAGCTAATGTCGTTTTTCCCGTTCCCGGAGGTCCCCACAAAATGAGGGAAAATAATTTCTTACTTTCACAGAGTAACTGAATAATTTTATTTTTTCCGGTTAAATGGTGTTGTCCGATAAATTCATTCAAATTCTTTGGACGCACTCTTTCTGCTAGCGGAGGTAAATTGCGATTAAATAAAGTTTCTGTGGAATTCATTAATGGGATACACTAATTTTTATTTACCATAATAAAAGCAACTGAAAAAATAAAAATAAAAGAAGTCATTAGAAATACTTTTATAAATTTTAACATGACTTGTTCCGCAAAATGATAGAAGTTCAGCATCTTACCAAAACATTTCGATTAAAACGTAAACAGAGAAAAGAATCAGGAAAATCAAATGGGGCAACGTTTACTGCAGTAAATGATGTAAGTTTTTCCTGTCGTCCTGGTAGAATTTTTGGACTTATTGGTCCAAATGGAGCGGGTAAAACCACCATTTTGAGAATGATTGCTACCATGCTTACACCTACATCAGGAACCATTCGCATTTTAAATGAGGATGGAATAGCACATCCCGAAAAAGTGAGAAATACTCTTGGGTTTTTGTCCAATAATACCGGGCTTTATGACCGATTAACAGCAGAAGAAATGATTCGGTATTACGCCGATTTAAATGGAATGGAATCCCCAAAATATTTTAAACGAAGAGATGAATTGTATGAGTTGTTAAATATGAAGAATTTTATTCATAGGAGAATTTCTAATCTTAGTTCAGGAATGAAACAAAAAGTGTCTATTGCCAGAACCATTATTCACAACCCTGCAGTGGTTGTATTTGATGAGCCTACAACGGGATTGGATGTGTTATCTTCCCGGGCTATCGTTGAGTTGATTTTAAGATGTCGAGATGAAGATAAGACCGTTATTTTTTCATCTCATCGGATGGCCGAAGTGGAACAATTATGCGATGATATTGCAATTATTCATAAAGGTAAACTGTTTTTTGAAGATACATTTGTAGCATTTAAATCTCAAATGAAAACCTCAACATTAGAAGAAGAATTTATTCGTTTAACTCAAGACAATTCCGTATGACACGAGTTGGAATTATTTTTCGAAAAGAATTGAAAGATATGTTGAGAGACCGTCGCACCATATTCTTCATGATTGTATTTCCCATTTTGATTATTCCATTATTGATTGGTGGAATTCCAAAATTCATGACGGGAATCATGAAAGAGAAAATGACTGAAAAAATTTCCATTGCGATTATTGGAAAAGAAAACAGTCCAGATTTAATGTCTGTCATTGCAGGAGTTGATTCAATTGATTTGGTTTTTCATGTGGAAGAAGATTCCATTGAAACCTATATTCGACAAAAAGAAATCGATGGTGCGTTAAAGATACCGAAACATTTTACTGAGACCATAAAATCCTTGGAAACAGCTCAATTAACTTTGATTTACCTTTCAACAGGAGATTTTGAAGCGATAAAAAAACGGTTAGAACGAGCCGTAAATATATTTGTTAATGATAAACGGACCGAGCGAATGGAACAGTTGGGCGTTAATCCAAATCAACTAGAACCCGTACATATTGCCCACCAAAACATAGCCTCAGATAAAGAGAAAATCGGAAAAATTGCCGGTGGATGGCTACCCTATATGTTCATTTTATATTGTTTTATGGGAGCCATGTATCCTGCATTAGATTTAGGTGCAGGAGAAAAGGAACGGGGCACTATTGAAACTTTACTCACATCTCCGGCGGGACGAATGGAAATTTTGCTGGGGAAATTTGGAGTCATTTCATTGTTCGGATTTTTATCAGCAATATCAGGAATTTTAGGATTAGTGGTCGGTCTTCAATTCATAACAGATATTCCCGCAGAGATCATCGAGACAGCGAAAAGTATTATCCAATTAAAAACCATCACATTAATTCTCTTATTAATTGTTCCTGTATCCATACTTTTTTCGGCTGTTTTATTATCTATTTCAATCTACGCAAAATCGTTTAAAGAAGCACAAAGTTTGGTTGCTCCCATAAACATTCTCATTATAGTTCCAGCCATGATTGGTGTCATTCCGGGAATTGAGTTAAACTGGAAAACAGCCTTGATTCCCATTGTGAATATTTCGTTGATTTCTAAAGATATCCTTGCTGAAACCGTCACCACTGGGTTGCTTTTTGTGGTATTTAGTTCCATGATTTTATTGGCGGTTATTGGATTGGTTTTTACCCATTGGTGGTTTAATCGGGAAGAAGTGATTTTTCGAGACTAAAAAAACATGGGCATTTTATTGCAAATAATCATTCATTTAATGAACTTCTTGAATATCAAAGTCCATCATTGATTTTTACAAATTATTCAATGGTATGGTATAACACAATCAAGAATATTTATGGAATACCATGGATGTTGGTGATTTGTTTTACACCCCTTTTTTCTCAACCTGAAACACCCATGGAAGGTTATACACTTTTTTCTCCCGGGGGACCCACCCAAAACCCAGGGGATCCTTTTAATACATTTTTGTTAAATACTGAGGGAGAAGCTGTACATATGTGGGAGAATGAATGCGGTCCAGCCAGTATGCCTTACCTATTTCCCGACAGTTCCATTCTACGTCCCTGTAGAGTTCCAAACCCTACTATGATTAATGGAGGCGTAGGAGGTAGAATTCAACGCATAACCTGGGATGGAACTATACTTTGGGATTTCGTCCTTTCAAATGAAATATACCAGCATCACCATGACATTCAGCCTCTTCCAAATGGGAATGTTTTAGTCATCGCTTGGGAACGTCATACTGCCGAAGAAGCCTATGCTCTGGGGAGGGTGGAGATTAATAATCCACTGAATGAATTTTGGGCAGAAGCAATTTTTGAAATCCAGCCTGATGGATTAAATGGAGGAAATGTTGTTTGGGAATGGCATGTGTGGGATCATCTTATCCAAGATGTGAATCCCGAATTATCCAATTTCGGAGTGATTGAGGAACACCCGGAATTGATAAATATTAATTATGCAACCGTAGGCACAAGTGGGGGCGGTGGAGGAGGACAACCTCATGCGGATTGGCTACACATAAATGCTGTGGATTATAATGAAGAATTGGACCAGATTATTTTTTCGTCTCCCCGGATGAATGAGTTTTATATTATTGATCACAGCACCACAACTGAAGAAGCATCAAGTCATTCCGGAGGGAACAGCGGAATGGGTGGTGATTTTTTGTACAGATGGGGAAATCCCAGAGTGTATGATCGGGGGACAGAGGAAGATCAAGAAATTTTTGTAATTCATGGTGTAAATTGGATTCAAGAGGGAGCCCCGGGGTTTGGTAATATACTTTACTATGTGAACGGAAACAATCGCCCTGAAGGACAGTATTCAACAGTGGAAGAATTAGTCCCTCCACTTAACAACCAGGGATTGTACGAAATAAATCCAAATCAATCGTTTGATCCTGAATCGCCCATTTGGGTTTTTGATGACAATCAGGGATTTTATTCTCAAATGCAGTCCGGTGCATTTCGTCAACAAAATGGAAATACACTGGTATCGGTTGCTCAATATCGTAGGATATTTGAAGTAACGATGAGTGGGAATATCGTCTGGGATTATTCATTTCCAGCAACAGAAGGAATCATTGCAAGGGCTCAGAAATATGAATTGGACTATTTTTCGGAAACACTTTCTTTGTTTATTTCCTACATGGAAGGGTGGAATTTGGTGGGATTACCACTATCCGTTTCCGACTCGTATCAGGAATTGGTCTTCCCTGAATCTCTAGAAGGGACATTATTTGAATATGACGAAGGCTATTCATTAGCAACAAACTTAACACTCGGACTCGGATATTGGCTCATGTTTGGAGGGAACACAAATTCTCAAATTACAGGAACGGCTATTCACTCAATTGAAATTCAATTATCAGAAGGGTGGAATTTAATCACCGGAATTTCAACCCCAGTACAAGTGGAAAATATCATTGATTCGGAAAACCTCATTGTTCCCGGTACTGTTTATGGATTTAATGAAAGTTATGAACAAGTTGAAAACATGAATCCCGGAAAAGCGTATTGGGTAAAGAGTGTTGGGATTGGGATTATTATTTTAGAATGAAATATTTGGGTTAGTTGGATTAAATCTTAGGTGTAAATTGTATCTTTATAGAAGATAAAGATTTGTTTATCCTAAATTCATTTGGAAATATTCCTATAATTACTCCAAAAGGTTTTTGGGCAATTGAGCAAAAATATTTGAAAAAATAAAAATTGCCACCGTAGCTCAGTTGGTAGAGCAGTTCATTCGTAATGAACGGGTCGGAGGTTCAAGTCCTCTCGGTGGCTCTCTTAAAGGAAACGATTATGGAACCTATTATAGATTTTTTTTCAAAACAGCCAACATACCTCATAGTTGCTGTTATTTTAGCAGTGGTTATCCTGTTTAGCTTCATAAAAAAATTAATCAAATTGGCGTTTGTTATGGGAGCTATTTTTGTACTGTATATTGCTTATCTTGTTTGGTCAGGGCAATCTGTTCCAACGACGTATAAAGATGTTACTTCAAAAGTAAAAGAAACCGTAGAGGATGGCTTAAAAGCCGGTAAGGAAGCAGGACAGGAATTATTGGAAAAGGGTAAAGAAAAAATTTTGAATGAAGCTGAAAAGAAATTGGATAAGATATCATCTGATTAAATCAAAACACAAACGATAATACAGATACGTAAGAGTCAGTCATTGACTCAAATAATTCAAAAATTGCAACTCCAAAAAAGAGTAAAACAGCAATAATTACGATAATAAAAATCAGCATGATGAAAAACATTAATCCATTTAAAAATAAATATTTTCGCAAATTTTCTAATGCAGTCATCATGGTTTCTTCTGTTGGTTTCTGTATACAATAGTTTAAATGAGCGGACGCATCGGTTAAACGGGTACCCAAAAAAATGAAAAATATCCCCATGACAACCGTCGGAATCATAAGTAAAAAAATGGAAAGACAATAGATAATTCCCAGAAGGATGTGAAAAATTCCGACAATTTTACTCCATTTTGCCAATCCAGAAATGATTTCTGTATTTTTATAAGAAAGGGGAATTTCAAATTTCATTTTCAATTCGAGATCGGGTTGAGACTGAATCTCTGACATCAGAATTCTAATTTAGGATTGGATAGATTGAGAGTAAAGAATTATTAAAACCATTATCAAAAGGATGAGAATAAGAAGACGAAATGTATTCCGAGAAATCAACTGACCAAACTCGGATGAATTTCCCGAGAGAAGACTGGGAATATTGTATTTGGCACGATTGTACGCCATGAGTTTCATGCTGAATACTAAAAGACCAAACCCAAAGAGAAGAATTCCGATAAACACTAAGGTATCCATATAGAAAATTACCGTAGATTTACCTTACAATCAAAAGTCGGATATAAGGATGTTTGAAGAAAATTTACTAAAAAACAAAACCATAATTGTTACCGGTGGGGGTACCGGACTGGGAAAATCTATGGGAATGAGATTCGGCGAATTGGGTGCGAAAATTGTGATTACCAGCCGAAAAAAGCAAATATTGGACTCGACAGCTAAAGAGATGGAATCTGCGGGAATTTCTGTGTTGCCCGTATCAGGAGATGTGAGGAATTCAGATGATGTGGATGTGGTTGTAAATGAAACCAAAAGGACATTCGGTTCTATCGATTGTTTGGTAAACAATGCTGCGGGAAATTTTATTAGTCCAACCGAAAACCTTACTCCCGGTGGGTTTAAAGCTGTTACGGATATTGTGCTGGTTGGAACGTTCAATTTTACCCTAGCAGTTGGAAAAGAAATGATTAAATCAGGAAGGGGAAATATTTTAAATATTGTAACCACGTATGCATGGACTGGGAGTGGGTATGTTGTTCCCTCAGCGGCGGCAAAAGGAGGAGTTTTAGCTATGACTCGTTCATTGGGGTCAGAATGGGGAAAATATGGAATAAGAACCAATGCCATTGCTCCGGGGCCGTTCCCTACCAAAGGTGCATGGAGCCGATTGGCACCGCCGGGATTTGGGATTGAGAAAAAGATGAAAGAGAGAATTCCACTCAAACGATTTGGTGAACATATTGAATTAGCTAATTTAGCTTCCTTTGTTTTAAGTGATTATGCCGGATATATTAATGGGGAAGTCATAACCATCGATGGAGGAGAGTGGATTAAAGGTGCAGGGCAGTTTAATGAGCTAGATAGACTTCCTAAAATGGTTTGGAAAACTATGAATATGATGAGGAAAAAAAAGAAAAAGAAATAAGCAGATCTTTATTTCAAAATACTGGCGATTAACTTACTTAATATCTGTCCGAACATGAGATAATTGACTAAGGTCAGCGGGACGGTCACAGCAAATAAACCGAAAGGGCTCATTTCGGTGGCAGGAGCAAATGGTTGGGATTCTCGATACACGTTGTATCGATTCAGTCCTATTTTAATAAGCAATATTGACATCATTAGAGACACTCCAAATATAACCACAATGGATAATTGATCTGCTGGACTCAAGGCATTCAACCAACGTGAAAATTTCATATCTTCAATTTATCCAACAATGCAGCTCCAAATACACCAGCAGAATCTCCCATTTGATTTTTTAAAATCGGTGTGTCAATCACATCACTAAACACGTGATTATAAACAGATTGAACTCCTTCATCATACAGAAAATCAATATTGGATAATCCACCACCTATCACAATAGCGTCCGGATCTAGAATATTTACAATATTAGCAATGGATTGTCCAAAATAACTTAAAAATTCATTTTTCCATTTAAAATATGTATCCCCATATTTATTATCATTATACATGGGGATAATTTCTTCCATATTTTTTGATGTATTCGTTAGTTGAAACCATCTTTTTTCCAATGCAGGTCCACTTATATAGGCTTCTACACATCCTTGATTTCCGCAGTAACAGTTTCTCCCCAATTTTTCTATACAATGATGTCCCCATTCTCCTGCAATATATTGTCTTCCTCTGTGAATTTTATTATTGATAATGACTCCACCTCCTACTCCTGTCCCCATAATTATTCCAAATAAAAAATTGACACCTTTTCCTGCTCCCAAAACGGCTTCTGCAAGGGCAAAACAGTTTGCATCATTTTCAAATAAAACTGGGAGATTCAGTTCGGATTCAATGTCATTTTTTAATGGTTTACCTATTAGACATTCAGTGTTACTATTTTTCATAATTCCTTTGTTAGGAGAAATGGCACCGGGCGTACAAACTCCAATGGTTACCTCTGTTTGAGAGGTCTCCATCAGAGATTGAATGAGGGAAATAATTCGGTTTAGGATTGAATTATAGCCCTCTTCTCGTAAAGTAGGAACTCTTTTGCGAGTTAGTTCTTTTCCATATTGATCCAGTAGAATTCCTTCGATTTTGGTTCCTCCTAAATCTATTCCAATTCGATTCATGAAATCTCTTTTAATATTGCTTTAAATTCGGACAAAATATACGCTGTTGCACCCCAGATTTTTCCTTCCGGTAGATTGAAGAATGGAGCCAAATATTCTTGTTTATTATACCGTCTAATTTCTGTATCAAAATTAGAATCATCCAGTAATGAGTGGATTGAGGGTGTTAATACTTTTTCTACCTCTCTTGAATCCGGATTTAACTGTGGAATCCCACTTGTAAATGCAAAAAAGGGGAATACTCTGAATTTGGAAACAGCAATATTAAAAGGAGTCAAAGCCCCCATGATTGAATGTTCAGGAATTTGGATGCCTAATTCTTCATGCGATTCCCGAATGGCTGTTTGCTGAACAGTTTCACCCTGTTCTCTGGAGCCACCTGGTAGAGATATTTGACCTTTATGGTGCTCCACATGTTCGGTTCTTTTTGTTAAGAAAAAATGTAACGAATCTCGAATTGGAAATAGTATAATTAATACAGAAGCGTGTTTAAAACCAAAATGATTCCAATTAGGATCGTGCATGATACCAGAATTTTCCGGATGTAAATTTAGTGAATATCCAGAATCCTTAATTTGAGTATCAAATCTTTTTTGCAATCGTTGAATTAAATTAATATTTGTCATAACAAAGGTGATGAAATTAATTATAATTAGATTAACTTAGTGGTTGTAAAATAAGTATGAAATGTGAACACATAATTTGGGACTGGAATGGAACCTTGTTGGACGATGTATGGTTATCGGTTCAATCCATTAATAAAATATTGAGGAAATACGGATTGTCTGAAATTGAAATATCCTATTATCTGGATATATTCACTTTTCCTGTCATCGATTATTATGGAAAACTCGGATTTAATTTTGAAAAAAACCCATTCAAAACAGTAGGGACTGAATTCATCAATGAATATACAAGACACCAATTGAAGCCTGTCCTCCACAATGATACTACCTCAGTTTTAGACATGATTAAATCTTTATCTATTTCACAATCCATTGTATCCGCATCAACACAAAAGATGTTGAATAAATTAGTAAATCATCATAGACTAAATAAGTATTTTGAATTTATAATTGGTCAGGACAATCATTATGCTTATGGGAAAGAAAATACGGTAAGGTGTTGGATTCAAGAACATAATATAAATCCAACTTCGGTATTTTTTATTGGAGATACTCTTCATGACCATGAGGTTGCAAATAATCTAGGTATGAAGTGTATTTTGTTGTCTCATGGCCACACCAGTAAACAGCGATTACAAAATACAAACTCGATATTGTTTTCTAACATGAACTCCTTGAGGAAATGGATAAAAGAAAATATAAATTAAATTCACTTCGAAAAAATTGGAATTGTATCAACTCTCTCTTCTTTAATAGCATATCCCCTAATAATAAATAATAATATGTAGGGATAATTAAAATAATTATCACCATAAATATATTTATTGTTTATTTATTATTCGTCATTAAATTATCCCATGTAGTTAATATCATTAATAAGGGATAAATATCTAAATAGTTGAATAGTGATCACTTCAAACCAAATCCAGAAAATTTTTGATTACCAACAAATAGCTGGTAATTCATCCATGACAAAAAAAGAGCTTACTTTTATCATCGATCAGCTCACAAGAAATTCAATTCATCTTATGAAGAAAAAAGATATGTTGGTAACGCAAAAGGAAAAGGTGGATAGTGATTTAAAAAAAACAGAAAATGATATTAAACAAACAAATTCTCGACTGAATCTTATCCTAAAACAAGACAAATCTGTTTCTATTTCGAAGAAAAAACACAAGTCTAATTATTATATTAAAGGACGATTTTGGTGGGAGGGAAAACAAAGGGATGTTCAAATTGGGTCCAGAAAAACATTGATTAAATTGATTGAAAAATTAAAGAAAAAAAAGCTATTTGATGAATTGAAATTGAAAAACTTTCAAAAATTAAATTGGAATCTCATTCAAAAAGATAAAAATTTAAATACAGCTGTTCAAAAAATTGGAGAAATAAAGGTATCAGGATATATATTAAAAAAGATTAGTGAAGAATTCAAATTATCAAAGAAGAAAAATAAGGTGGGAAGTAAATCTAAATATCAGCAGGATGAATCATCCAAAACTCATATAGAATCTATGGAAAATAATATTGATTTGACTTGGTACAAAGATTGGAAAGTAAAAAATTTTGATAATATGAAATGAAAAAAGCATTCCAAACTTTTGAAACACAACCGGTTCAACTAATGGAACTGGAAGTAAATTATCTACGTCAGACCATAAATGTATTGAGGGATGAACTGGAAAAATCTAAAATATTAGAGGAGGAGAAAGTTCAATCCATTAAAAAATCTCTGACAGGTGAATTGAATCAGCATAAAGATACCATCAATAATTTAAGATCCAAGTTAGAACAACATAAAATTGGAGAGGAGGAGCGGATTCAACAAGCGGTGAGTAAGGTGAATGATGAGAACCGTCAATTAAAGAGTACGGTAAATGCGTTACGAGATGAGATGGAACGAACGAAGGTATCCAAGGATGAAGAGGTACAACGAGCGGTTTCTACAGCGAATGATGAGATCCACCAATTACGAGAGACAGTAAACTCACTTAGGGACAATTTAGAGCGATCCCGCATCGGAGAGGAGGAGCGGATTCAACAAGCGGTGAGTAAGGTGAATGATGAGAACCGTC
>CAZBZK010000021.1:0-4409 GCA_964496365.1 uncultured bacterium | reverse complement strand
TTAGGGACAATTTAGAGCGATCCCGCATCGGAGAGGAGGAGCGGATTCAACAAGCAGTGAGTAAGGTGAATGATGAGAACCGTCAATTGAAGAGTACGGTTGATGCATTGAGATCAGAAATGGAAAGAAGTAGATTCACTCTGACGGATCAAATTGACAAAAAGGGTCTTGAATTTGAGGGACAACTCCTTCATTTAAAAGACACAATTTTAATTTTAAGAAAAAAACTAGAAAGAAATTATGCCTGATACAATCATGAACACATCATCACATTCTTTATCAAGAAAAGAAAAATTTAATGAACTTTTACTCCAGATAACCAACGATATGGCTGCCAGTAAAAACTTAGATGATGCATTGGAAACATTGGTTGAAATCACCACATCTGCAACCGGAGGTGAAAGAGGCACTATTTTTTTGAATGACGAAAATTCTAAAGAATTATATTCTCGAGTTGCCCAAGGAAATTTTCGCAGAGAGATTCGAATCATGAATTCCAAAGGAGTCGCTGGCTGGGTTTTTTCAAACAATGAAGGAGCGATCATTCTGGATGCATACAAAGATGACAGGTTTGATAAATCTGTAGATATGAGAACTGGATTTCGAACCAAAAGTATTCTTTGTGCTCCACTAAAAACTGTGAGTGGAGAGACGATTGGTGTCTCGCAAATATTAAATAAGATTGAGGGGCAATTTACGGGAGAAGACTTAGAATTATTAGAAGCTATGACACAACAGGCTGCAATTGCTATTCAGGGAAACATCATTGTGGAACAAATCGAAAAATCCAGAAAACAAGAATTGGAATTTTTAGATATTGTTTCTCAGGTTTCAAGTGAATTGGAATTGGGTCCGCTTTTACAACGAATAATTGGTACCGTTACAAAAATGCTTAATGCTGAAAGATCTACTTTATTTATTAATGATGAAAAAACAGGTGAGCTTTATACCGAAGTGGTGGAAGGACTCGGGACAAATGTAATTAAATTTCCGAATCATTTGGGTATTGCAGGTTCTGTATTTACTTCAGGGAAACCATTGAATATTCCTCATGCCTATGCAGATTTGCGATTTAATCCTGGATTTGATAGAACCACAGGATATTTCACCCGTTCCATTCTCTGCACACCTGTTGTTAACAAGGAAGGAAAACGAATCGGAGTCTGCCAAGTTTTAAATAAACACGAAGGTCCATTTACAGATGAAGACCAAAAACGATTGGAAGCCTTTACATCTCAAATATCAATGGCCATTGAAAATGCTAAACTATTTAATGACGTTCAAAATGAAAAAAATTACAGTCAGGGGATGTTGTCCTCCATGTCGAACGGTGTGATTACGATTGACGAGGACGGGAAAATTGTAACGTGTAATCCTGCGGGATTAAATATTTTGAAAATTAAAAAACTTAAAGAAGTGTTGGGACAGGAAATCAAAACATTTTTTACAGGAAAAAATTCATGGTTAGTGGAGAAAATTAATGAAGAACCAGAGGTGGATGACGATGACGAAGACCAACCAAAGGTAAAGGAGGAAGAAATATTTTTAGATGTTGAGTTGGAATTTGGAGGCGAAACCGTTTCAGCGAATATTAGTGTTTTACCCTTATTGGGTGTGGAAAACGAATCATTGGGATCCTTAATCATGATTGAAGATATCAGCAGTGAAAAACGTATGAAGTCAACCATGTCCAGATATATGGATCCGGGATTGGCTGATCAATTATTAGATTCGTCCGAAGAAGATATTATGGGAGGTAAAGAAAGTGTGGGAACTGTATTATTTTCGGATGTTCGCAGTTTTACCACTTTGACCGAATCCTTGGGTGCCACGGGAACCGTTTCTTTGTTAAATGAATACTTTACTATTATGGTAGATTGCATTCAGGATGAAGGTGGAATGTTGGATAAATTTATTGGTGATGCAATCATGGCAGTATTTGGCACTCCATTTTCACATGATGACGATCCGGACAGAGGAGTTCGTGCAGCTATAAAAATGATGACGGAATTGTACATATTAAATGAAGCTCGAGTAAAAGCAGGTAAAATCCCTATTGACCATGGGATGGGAGTGAATTCAGATATGATTGTGTCAGGTAATATCGGTTCTCCCAAACGAATGGATTATACTGTGATTGGAGATGGTGTGAATCTCGCTGCAAGATTAGAAAGTGCCTGTAAGCAATATGGTGCTAGAATTATTATCAGTGAATATACTTTTAATGAATTAAAAGCCACATATCGAACTCGAGAAATTGATAAAGTGATTGTAAAAGGAAAAACAAAACCCGTGAGTATTTTCGAAGTATTGGACTATCATAATAAAGATACATTCCCCAATATGATTGAAGTATTGGGAAATTTCAATAGCGGTGTGGAATATTACAAAGATGCTCGATGGGATGATGCAAAAAAACTTTTCAGTGATGCTTTAAAAGGAAATCCAGAAGACAAGTGTTCAAAAATGTATATTGAGCGGTGTGAATACCTGAAACAAAATTCACCGAAGGGTGAATGGGACGGTGTTTGGGTAATGAAAACCAAATAATTTAAATGGTTCAAAACACCACAAAATCATGATTAAAGAGATGGAGAAACCGAATCTGACACAGGATAAAATATGGTTACTCTCTACTATTTTGAGATTGACAAATAATTGAAATTGGGCTTGTAATGACAAAGGCTAAATCAAAAAAATCTCAGAAAAATCCTCGGAAGAAGGTTATTAAAAAAGATGCAAAAACCCATCTTGAACAGGCAATCAAAATCAATCCTGAATTTTTAGATGCCCAGTATGAATTAGGTTGTCTCCTAATGGAAGAAGGAGAATTTAAAAAGGCTGAAAACCAGTTTAATAAAGTGATCAAATTAGATGGAAACCATGCATACGGTTATTTCAAATTGGCATTAATCGCGAAGGAGTTCAAAAAAAATAAACGTGCCAGAACCCAATTTGAAAAATCAGTTACCATCAAACATGATGATTCTGAAATCCAATTTGAGTATGGACTGTTTTTAAAAAACATAAAAAAAATTGAGGAAGCTACCGAACATTTCGGGAAAGCAATTGAAGCGGATCAGAATTTTGCAGAAGCGTATTTTGAATTGGCCTTTTTATTAAAGGACCCTGAAGAATACAATAGAGCAAAGAAAAATTATGAGACTGCTATTGATATCAAACCAAACTTTAAGGATGCAATTTATTATCTCGGGAAATTAGTAATGGGCGGGATTCATAAAGACACCGATGGTACTTTATTGGTAAAACCAGAAACCGATTACGCAATTTCCTGTTTTAAAAATGTTGCAAAAATTGATAAAAATTCTTCCAATGCCCATTTGAGATTAGGGATGATTTTTATGGATCAGAAAAAATTTAAAACCGCTGAAAAACATCTAAAACTGGCAATCAAACACAACGCAAAATCTCCAAAAGCCCTGTATCATTTGGGGCTGGTTTCCAAGTATTTGGATAAAGATAAAGATGCAATTAAATATCTTCGTAAATCACTTTCTTATTATTCCAAAAGCCAATTCACTCATTATCATTTAGGATTATTATTGAAAGAAAATGATGAAATTGATAAGGGAATTTCTCACTTGAACAATGCTGTCAAACTAGACCCTGAATTTGATGATGCCTACTATTATTTGGCTCGTTTCCTCGAAGAAAAAGAAGATTTTGAAGCAGCAAAAGAACATTATTTAAAAGCATTGGCACGAAATCACAAACATAGGGATGCTTCGTTTTACCTTGCTTTGCTCATGAAAAAATTGAATGTACAGGAAGAAGCAAAAGCGTACATGGAAAAAACCATTGAATCTGACCAAAATTTTACGGAAGCCTATTATCACCTAGGCCAAATATTAAATGATCCGGCGGATTTTGCAGATGCCCGGAAATGTTATCTTACTGCCATCGATATCAATCCAAAATTTTTAATGGCGCATTATCATTTAGCCAATTTACTTAGTTCCGGAAAAAGATTGAAAAAAGATGGAACCCCCATTATAAAAAAGGAAATAGAAAAAGCAAAAAAACATTATATCGAAGCTTTACGATTAGACCCCACATTTCCAAAAATTCATTATCACATGGCCATGTTACTGGAAGACGAAGGCAATGTAGTGGATGCTGAAAATCACTTGTTAAAAGCGATTGAATTAAATCCGGATTATGCCAAAGCTCATTACCGATTAGCATTATTAATGAGAAATAAAAATTAAATGAACAAAATATTTCATCATTTGCATAAAGCTATTGAATGCAATCCCGAATTTACGGATGCCTTTGTGAGTTTAGCCCACGAGTATAAAAAAGTAAATGAGGAATCATATTATGTGAAGTACTTAAAAAAAGCAATTCGTATTGATAAGAAACTGATCGGGGATTCTGCTAAACTTCAA
>CAZBZK010000020.1:3240-21783 GCA_964496365.1 uncultured bacterium | reverse complement strand
TAAATTAATTATTACAGTTAAAATAAAATTGACGCAAAAAGGACATCATGGGGAAAAGTAATTAAAATGAAAAAGCAGACTTTTATATTTCAATCCGATCAATACAAACAACCGGGTCATTTTCTTTTCGAGAAGAAACTGAAAAAATATATTTCAGATTTACACCATGCAGTATCCTATACCCAACAGGAAAAATTATTATCCCTGCCCAGGCAGTATCGAAACTCAGGCAAAATATCCACAGAACAAGCAATTATCATTGCAAGAGAGATTGATTTTGAGAAGCAGGAAGAATTGTTTAAAGAGCAGTTTGAATGAAGATTTAATAGAACATAATAGTAATTACTTCCTCTATAACCCCATATTTTCAGGGGTTTTTTATTTTCCGCATTACCGTAACGGATGCCTGAGCTTGACAGACTCAAACCGTTCTATTTTTGAAAAATGGTAAAAACCATCTATTTTTTTGACCCGTCGCTGTAACTGCCTTTAAATAGGGCAGTTATCACTTACAAGGAAAAAGAATTTTCAGAAAGAGAGAAACAGAGAAATTTAGGGTGTTTTTCCGTATTTCTATCGGAAATGTAGGCAAACATTACGGAAACACGAACTCATGTGTGGCGGGATAAAAAAGAAATATATCGCTGTAAGTATCTAATATTACGAGAGAAACAAAAATAGCCACTGAGTTTCAGTGGCTATCTAATTTGACAGGAGTTCGAACCTGTCTTGGTGGGCGCTACAAGACTTGAACTTGTGACCTCTGCCTTGTAAGGGCAGCGCTCTGACCAGCTGAGCTAAGCGCCCGATATTAAATCAAATTATTTTGTTTTCTTTTTTGATTTAGAAGAAGTTTTTTTCTTTTTCCCATTCACTTCAGGAATTGCAACATCAATCACATCCATTATCTCTTTAGCAAAATGGAAAGTTAAATCTTTCTTGATATGTCCCGGAATATCTTCAAGGTCCTTTTTATTATGATCAGGAAGAATAATGGTTTTTATTCCTGAACGATGAGCAGCGGTTACTTTTTCCTTAACTCCACCAATAGGAAGGACATGCCCACGTAAGGTAATTTCCCCCGTCATTGCCACTTTGTCTTTCACAGAATATCCTGTCATAAGGGATACAATTGAAGTAAACATTCCCACCCCTGCAGAAGGACCATCCTTAGGGATTGCTCCGGCAGGGACATGAACATGAATATCAGTCTTTTCATGAAAATCATCCTTAATTCCTAATATGTCCGTATGTGATCTCACAAAAGTTAAAGCCGCTGTAGCAGACTCTTTCATCACGTCGCCCAGTTGCCCTGTTAACGTCAAGTTTCCCTTTCCTTTCATTTTTGATGATTCGATAAACAAAATATCTCCTCCTGCGGCAGTCCAGGCTAACCCGGTCACCACTCCTGGTTTGGTTGCCCGTTCTGCTATTTCAGAATAAAATCGAGGGGCACCCAATAAATCTCCTACTTTCTTTTTTGTAACTTTAGTTTTTTTAATTTTTTTCTCGATCTTCTTTCTGGCGATTTTCCGAAGAACATTAGCAATTTCTCTCTCAAGATTTCGGACACCAGCTTCTCTAGTATAAGATTCGATTAACTCTTTTAAGCCACTTTCATCCACTTCTGCATCTTTGGATGTTAATCCATTTTCCTCGATTTGTTTAGGTACCAAATGATTTTGTGCAATTTTCACTTTCTCATCTTGGATATATCCTGAAAATTCTAAAATTTCCATTCTATCTTTTAATGCTGGTGGAATAGCATCCTTGTAGTTTGCGGTGGCAATAAACATTACATTACTTAAATCAAAATCCACTTCCAAATAATGATCATTAAATGCGTGGTTTTGTTCAGGGTCTAACACTTCCAGCATTGCTGATGAGGGATCACCTCTAAAATCCGATCCAAGTTTATCTAATTCATCCAGCATAAAAACCGGATTATTGGTTCCTGCTTTTTTCATAGATTGAATGATTCGCCCCGGTAAAGCTCCAATATAAGTCCTGCGATGTCCTCTGATTTCAGCTTCGTCTCTTACGCCCCCTAATGACATACGTACGAATTTGCGTCCCATGGATCTCGCAATGGATTTCCCCAGTGAGGTTTTCCCTACTCCGGGAGGACCTGCAAAACAAAGAATGGGACCTTTTATAGATTTTTTTGGATCTTTTTTTTGTTTCAATCTTCGAACCGCTAAATATTCTAAAATCCGTTCTTTTACTTTTTCTAATCCAAAATGATCTTCGTCCAAAATTTTCTTGGCATCTGCAATTTTAATTTGGTCTTTTGTCGCTTCAGACCAAGGTAAGTCTGTCAACCATTCAATATAGGTTCTTGCAACGGAATATTCTGGAGATTGTGTTGGAATTTTCTCCAGACGATTTAATTCTTTCATCGCCACTTTTTCTGCATCTTTATCCATTTTTGCTTTTCGAACTCGGTCTTCCAATTCCGAAAGCTCCATGGATCCCTCATCTTCACCCAACTCTTTTTTAATTGCCTTTAATTGTTCCCTCAAATAATATTCTCGTTGGGATTTGGCAATTTCATCTTGAACCTCACTTTGAATTTCTTCTCCTAATTTAATTCTTTCAATTTCTTTGGATAAAATCGCATTGGTTTCTTCTACCCGCTTTTTAATATCCATTTCCTCCAGGATTGTTTGTTTTTCTGCGTTTGAAAGTGTGAGTAATGAAATCGCTCTGTCAGCTAAACGATTTGGTTTTTGAATATTGGATAACATACCCGAATGTTCTTCGGTTAGGTTTGGAGCAACCTGAATCAATTCTTTAAATGTACTTCTGAGATTTTTCACCAACGCATCCAATTCGAGGTCATCTGCCAACCCGGGTTCATCCAATCGTTGAATGGTTGCACGATAGTATGGGTCTGTCTCTATAAATGATAATAATTTTACTCGATCTACACCTTGTACGATTGCTGATTTACTTCCATCCGGCATTTCAAATACCTTCAAAACCATAGCCAATGTACCGAAGGCATACAAATTTTCAGGTTTTGGATTTTCAATAGATCCGTCCTCCTGAGCTACGACCACAATGTATTTATTTTTTTTATCCAAATTTTCAATGAGTTTTAATGATTTTTCTCTGCCAACATAGATGGGAATCACTTGCTGTGGAAACAATACCGTGTTTCGAAGTGGCATTACAGAATACACTTCGACGTTGCTATCTTCGTTCTGATTTTTTTCTAATTCACTCTTTTTTTCTTCAGTCATTATTACCTTTCTAAATTTAAAATTTGTTAGCTTGATTCAGTCAAATAATATGCCGTCAATATTTTTATGAATCATTGTCATTTATTGAAAATATTATCTGCTTAAATGGCAGACAATTATTGTGAATGGTCGTTTGCATTTTGAATAGCCTCTCGAAATTCAGATTTCCATCTTTTGACAATTTTTTCAGGACCAGTCATTTTAAAATAATAAGTGTCTTCTGGAAGTTCGACAATTGCAGCGTGAATAGCAAAATTTGTTTTTGTTACAGGAGGGTTTCCCATCATTCCTCCAGAAGAATAATCTCCAGTTAAAAACATAAACGTAAACAAATTTCCTGATATATTTTTGGATTCATAAGTTGCCAATTCTTTGGAGCTACTTCCATCAGATTGTGAAAATTGCCCTACCCACCGACGTAAATTTTCTTCGACGCTTCCTCCAATTTTGTTAAATATTGCCAATTCACCATTCTCGCCGTTTTCATTTGGAATAGTAAATTGAGCCAGCCTCATAGAAGATGAAGGAGCTTCCTGAATCCATTCGTCAGGAAATTGTATGGATAATGTTCCAACATTTCCCTTGTTAAGTGGATTGGCTTGATCTGGCTGAATTTTATTTGGACTCGATTTTTGAGAAGGACTATAAGCAACCTCCTGATTTTGCATGGTTGATACCATCAATATCACTCCAGAAATTACTATCAAAAAGTAAACTGTTTTTTTTTGCTTTATCATAAAACTGAAACGTGTTTTGAAGCAGAGTAATATGTGTCACCAGATTTTTTCGCTTGTTCATCAGCATGATAAGAACTTCGAACCAATGCTCCTGATTCAACCACATCAAAACCCATATCCAACCCTAATTTTTTATAGGATTCAAACTCCGAATCAGAAACATATCTTTGAACAGTTAGGTGATTTTTTGTTGGCTGAAGATACTGTCCAATGGTAAATATTTTTACACCAATTTTTTGGATTTGAATCATGGTTTTCGCTACTTCATCAAAGGTTTCTCCCAACCCCACCATCATACCTGATTTGGTTAAAAGACCAAATTCCACAGCCTTCTTCAAAACAGACAAACTCCGCTTCCAATTTGATTGAGACCGTACTTCCTTACTAATCCGTTCTACACATTCCACATTGTGCGAAAATAATTCAGGTTTCGCATTGAACACCTTTTTCAAAGCATGTTGATTCCCCTGAAAATCAGGCGTAAGCACTTCAACAGTACAATTTGGATTATGTTTGTGGATTTGATGAACGGTTTCTGCCCAAATGGTTGCTCCAAAATCACCCTTTAAATCATCCCTATCAACCGAGGTAATCACCACATGACGCAACTTCATTTTCTTCACTCCCATTGCTGTGCGATAAGGTTCCAATGGATCGTTCCATTTTGGACGACCCGTTTTCACAGAACAAAATCCGCAAGCCCTGGTGCAAATATCTCCTAAGATCATAATGGTCGCAGTCCCTCGACCCCAGCACTCGTAAATATTAGGGCATCGGGCTTCTTCGCAGACTGTATGAAGTTTGTTTGATTTGACAACGTGATTAACAAATTTATATCCATCTCCCATTTGAAGACGAATTTTCGGTTTATTAATTTCTATTTTTGGAACGGAAGTAATCAAAATAATTGATCCAACTCGACAGATTCGAGGCTTTTTTGTACAGACTGAATGAATTGTGAGCCCCCTGCTCCGTCAATGAGGCGGTGGTCAAAACCCAAAGATAAAACCATGATATTTCTGATGGTGATTGAATCACCCATTCCTGATTCGATTACCACCGGTTTTTTCTTGATGGCTCCAACACCTAATATTCCAACATTAGGCTGGTTAATGATGGGAGTTCCTGCAATCACGTCAAACACTCCAAAATTTGAAATAGAAAACGTAGATCCAGAAAGTTCTTCAGGTTTAATTTGTTTATTTCGGGACCGTATTGCTAAATCCCGAACCTTTCTACATAACCCAAGAAAATTCAGTTCTTCACATTGAGAAATAACCGGAACCATTAAACCTGCTTCTACCGCTACTGCCAACCCAATATTGACATTTTTCTTTCGAACAATTGTTGTTCCATCAATGGAGCTATTCATATCAGGAAACAATTGTAAAGCCCGAACACATGCTTGGACGATAAAAGGAGTGTATGTCAGTGAAAATCCTTCTTTTTCCATGAACCAATTATTTTTATCGTTGACAAATTTTACAATATGTGTCATATCCACTTCGTTCATTAAATGCACATGGGCTGATGTATCCAAGCTTTTTCGCATATGTTCCGCAATGGACTTTCGCATTTTGTCCATTTCTTGCCTGTCTCCTGTTTCAACGCTCGATACGTTTTGTGGAATAGGAGTAGTTGGAACGGGAGCTTCTGTCACTTCACTTGAGGAAACCATATCTCTTTGTTTTAAATAACCAAGTATGTCTTTTTTGGAAACACGATCATTTTTTCCAGTGCCCGGAATGGTTGCTAATTCCTCATTTCCAATTCCCTCGTCTTTCGCAATGGCTTTTACTACAGGAGTGTAAAACCTTTTATCCTCTGATGCAATCATATTGGGCTTGCTTGGTGTAGCATTGGATTTAGACATTGTAGGTGGATTCGAAGACGGACCCTGTAATGTTTCCTGAATAGGTTCTGAGATCGGTGGGGTTTCTGTCTTTGAATTTCCTTTACCATTTGTGTCAATTCTCGCAATAACTTTACCCACTTCTACCACATCATTTGGATTCGCTAAAATTTCAGTGATGATTCCACTATTTGGCGATGGAATTTCTGAATCCACTTTATCCGTTCCGATTTCAAGAAAAATTTCATCCATCTCAATTTTGTCTCCAACCTTTTTTCTCCATTCTAAAATGGTTCCTTCTGTAATGGATTCCCCCATTTTTGGCATGACAATATCTATGACCATGTGTTAATACTCCAGTAATTCTGTTAATGCTGTAATAATATCTGTCGTCTGTGGCAAAATTTCCTCTTCCAAAAACCAATTATAGGGAATCGGGCAATCTTTCGCCGCTACACGTTTAACAGGACCATCCAATAATTCAAAATATTGATCTGAAATAATGGCAGAAATTTCTGCACCGGGACCATTGGTTAAATTATCCTCATAAACCACCAACGCTTTTCCTGTTTTTTCGAGTGAAGTTTTAATCATATCCTTGTCCAGAGGATTTAAGGTTCGCAAATCAATAATATCAACATGTCCACTGGCTTTGCATTCAGTGACAGCTTCCACACATTTTTGTACCATCGCTCCCCAAGTAATAATTGTAACTAAATCACCATTCTGAACCATTCGAGCTTTTCCAAATGGCAAAATATAGTTCTCATCCGGTTCAGATGTGGCACAATATCCTTGACGGTAAAGCCCTTTATGTTCCATAAAAATAACGGGATCATTCATTCGACATGCCGCTTTTAAAAGACCTTTCGCATCAGAGGCAGTAGATGGATATGCAATATAAATCCCAGGAAGGTGAATAAAATATCCATCAATAGATTGACTATGACAGAGTGCTCCGTGAATATATCCACCCACTGGAACACGAATGACCATTGGACAAAACCAATTATTGTTGGATCGATATCGCATGGTTGCTACTTCATTGCGAATGTGCATCATTGCATACCAGATGTAATCTCCAAATTGAATTTCAACTACAGGCTTCCACCCAGTAACGGCCATACCTACAGCCGTTCCAACAATGGATGATTCTGCAAGAGGTGAATTAAACACACGGTTTTTACCAAATGAATCTGTCAATCCTTTCGTAGCGGTAAATACTCCGCCTTTCGGATCAGCGATATCCTGACCAAAAATAACCATCTTATCGTTTTGCTCCATCTCTTCACTCAAAGCATGATTGATAGCATCCACAATCACTATCTTTTCTGATATTGGATTCGATTCGGTTTTTGTGATTGAACTATCCTGAGAATAAATATGGTCAAAGGCGGTGGAAGCATCAGGAAAAGGTTGTTGTTCTGCCCACTGTGCATCCTCATCCACTTGGGAATAAACATCATTTTTTATCTGTTCAAATTCTTTTTTGGTAATCATGCCAGACTGAATACATTCATCTTCAAATTTTAAAATAGGGTCTTTTGATTTATCTTTTTCTAATGCTTCGACTTCCCTGTATTTTCTCTGATCATCGGATGAAGAATGGGGTAATAATCTCACTACATGACTCACAATAACAGTGGGTCCTTTACCTTTTCTCGCCCGTTCTGAGGCTTTTCGGAATGCTAAATGAGTTTCAAAATAATTGGTCCCGTCCACATCAAATCGTGCCAAATTCTGATATCCCGAAACCATAGAATACACAGATTCTCCCGACACCTGTTCTGATATATGAACACTAATTGCATATTCGTTGTCCTCTACATGAAAAAGAACCGGTGATTTTTCTCTGCTTGCCCAATTCAGTGCCTCATGAAAGTCTCCTTGGCTGGTTGAGCCCTCTCCACAGGAGACATAAGCTAATTCTTTTGTTTTATCCCATTTTCTTGTCATTCCACATCCAACGGCTTGTAAAAATTGAGTACCGGTAGGACTGGATTGACTGACAATTCTTAACTGTTTATGTCCATAATGTTGAGGCATTTGCCTTCCTCCTGAATTCGGATCATCTGCTTTGGCTAGAAAACACAATAGCTGTTCCTTCGCAGTCATGCCTAACCCCAAACAGAGAGCAGCATCTCGATAATAGGGAAATGCCCAATCTTCTCCGGGTCTCATAACGGATGATGCAGCTAATTGTGATGCTTCGTGACCTGAACATCCAATATGGAAATAACTTTTACCTTGTTTTAGCATGGTGAGCATTTTTTCATCCAATCGTCTGGCAGTTACCATATTGCGATAAACTCCCAGTAATTCTTTTTTCATAAATCCATGTAATCGAGCCATCAGTTTACCATCCTTAAATCTTTTTTAAATACAAATTTACATTGTTGTTTCAACGATTCTTTTACTCTTTCCATTTTTATTTCTTTACCCAATTGCTTTTTCATGGTGGTTACTCCATATTCAAATATTCCGCATGGAATTATACTATCAAAAAAATGTAAATCTGTATTCACATTGAGAGCGAATCCGTGCATGGTTACCCATCGAGATATCCGTACACCCAATGCTGCAATTTTATAATCTTTCACCCACACACCTGTCAATCCTTCCTTTCGATAGGCGATAATTCCAAATTGAGATAGTGTATTGATTAAAATGAATTCTAATGATCGCATGTACCAAGAAATGCTCATTTTATAATTATGTAAATCAATTATGGGATATCCAACCAACTGCCCGGGCCCATGATAAGTAATGTCTCCTCCACGTTCGGTTTGATACACTTTTACTTCGTGTGGATAATTTTGAAGTAAATGATTTTCATCAGAATTTTTCCCAAACGTATAAACCGGTTCATGTTCCACCAAAAAAATGGTGTCTTCAACTTGGTTATTTATGCGTTTTTTTTGCATCTCCTTTTGCATATTCCATGTTTTTTCATAAGGAGCATAGCCTAAATCCAAAAAATTCAACATTATTGATGAACTCCATTTCCCATAGCATCCAACGCCGCTTCCATAACCGCCTCAGTCAAGGTTGGATGTGCATGAACCGTTGTGGCTAATTCATGCCAAGTGGATTCCAACGATTTTGCTACGCACAATTCCGCAATCATTTCTGTGGCTTCTGACCCAATAATGTGTGCTCCCAGTAATTCACCATATTTTCCATCGAAAACAAGTTTCACAAATCCTGAAGTTTCTCCGGTTGCCATGGCTTTCCCGCTTCCCTTAAAATCAAAGGTCCCGATTTTTACATCAAATCCACTTTCTTTTGCGGCTGATTCTGTTAGTCCCATAGATGCAATTTGGGGCTGACAATACGTACATCCGGGGATGGTGGAATAATCCACTGGTGAAGTAGAATAACCCCCTGCATGTTCTGCAGCCACATGCCCTTGTGCGGAAGCCACATGGGCAAGCCATGGTGGTCCCGAAACGTCTCCGATTGCATAAATGTTTGGGACTGATGTTTGATTGTAAGCATTGATATTGATCGCACCTTTATCAGTGGATACTCCTACATCTTCCAAGCCAATACTTTCAATATTACCTGTAACCCCTACGGCAACCAATGCAATATCACCTTCAATCATTTCTTTTTTCCCATTTCGTTCCAAATGAACGTTTACCGTGGATTTCAGTGAATCTATTTTTGAGACTTTGGTTTTTAAATAAATATTAATTTTCGACTTTTTAAAGTGTCTTTCTAATGCTTTAGATATAGCTTCATCCTCGATGGGGACTATGTTTGGCATCATCTCAATCAAATGAATTTCTGTACCATATTCATTGAAAAAATAGGCGAATTCCACTCCGATAGCTCCTGAACCAATAATAATCATTTTCTTTGGAATTTTTTCCAAAACCATTGCTTCTTTGGATGAAATAATTCTCTTTCCGTCTATTTCCATCCCGGGGAATGTTCGTGGTCGTCCTCCAGTTGCAATAATGATTTTATCAGCAATTATGGTTTCCTCTGTGTTACCTTTTCGTACGGAAATAGATGTGTTTGATATTAATTTGCCCTTACCCTCAACATGAACAATTTTATTTTTTTTCATTAAAAATGCAATTCCTTTTGAAAGCTGATTTGCAACTTCCCTACTGCGAGCTATGGTAGATTTAAAATCTATGGAATAGCTTGGAATATTTATTCCATACTTATCCGCATTTTTCACATGGTGTAATATCTCGGCATTTTTTAATAATGCCTTAGTTGGAATGCAACCCCAATTTAGACATATACCACCCAATTTATCTTTATCAATAAGTGCAACTTTCAGTCCTAATTGTGATGCTCTTATAGCGGCAACATATCCGCCGGGTCCGCCTCCAAGAATTGCTATATCATATTTCTCAGTCATTTGCTCGAAAATATAAATATTGTTTCCATAAATCAGGTAGCGGAAAATGAGTCATGGATTCAAATAAGTCATCTGTATAGGTTTCGGTTTTCATAGCATGATTCAATCTTTTTACCAATCCCTCTTCTATAAATTTCTCTAGCCATAGAAAAAAACCTCCCGTAATTTGGTAACTATTTTTGTATCCATCAACTGATTCATTTATAGGAAACCATGAAAGTGGTTTTCCCTCGTAAAATCCCCATCGAATGTAATCAGCAATTCCTTCTGTAACCCATCCCGGCTCAAATTGGGGTTACGCTTGATGAACATGTACCAACTCATGTATGATCAATCCAAAATCGTCCGGTTTTTTTTGGATCCAAAATGAGGTTACATCAATTTTATTTCCATCAGTCCAAGCAATACCTTCTTCCAGATTTTTCAGCGTGAGAAAAACCGTATCTTCACCATTGGTTGATGACATCCCCAAGAGATCCAGTACATTAGAATTCCAACTTTCGATGATTTTTTTTGAGACATCCCCCCAACCAGTTAAGTTTGGAACTTCATCAGTATTTAAAATGACGGTAATGGATGAAGATTTGGAGGGACTACAACTCATAAACAATAAAACCAAAAACAATATAAAATACATCTATACCTAAAATTGTTTTCTGCTTACAATACTCAAAAATTCAGACCGAGTTTCCGGAGATTCCCTGAATTGTCCTAACATGGAAGATGTGGTTGCAAAACTATTTTGCTTTTCCACTCCTCTCATCTGCATACATAGATGCCTTCCCTCCATGACTACACCAACCCCGATAGGATCGAGGATATTCATGAGTGTTTCTGCAATTTGCCCTGTCAACCGTTCTTGTACTTGAAGTCTTCGGGAAAATACATCAACAATTCTGGGGATTTTTGAAAGTCCAATTATTTTATTTTTGGGTAAATATCCTACATGGCAACGGCCAAAAAAAGGAATCATGTGATGTTCGCACATAGAAAAAAATTCAATATCTCGTACCACGACCATTTCACTACAGTCTTCATCGAAAACCGCTTCATTCACAATATCATCGATGACAGTTCTGTATCCTTGGGAAAAGTAATTCCACGCTTTCGCCACCCGATGGGGAGTTTTTACTAATCCTTCCCGATTTGGGTTTTCTCCAATTTCCTCCAATAATATTTTGGTGATCTCCCTAATTTTTTTATTATCTTTCATTCTAATTCTCTTCCTGATAGGGTGCGATATCCACTTTTCCTTTTAATAAATAAATGATCCCATAAATGAGGGGTGTGTCCAGTAAAGCAACAATCATCTTGAACAAAAACCCATTCTCCAGTAATGATAAAAAACGACTCCACTCAATTACACCTGAAATACAAAGCAGGATTAAAACAGAGGCGGTATCCACAAACTGACTTGCAATGGTAGATGCATTGTTTCTCAACCACAAATGTTTCCCTTTTGTTAATCGTTTCCAAAAGTGGAACAATCGAATATCAACAAACTGTGCAGTTAAATACGCAATCATGGAAGCAAACACAGCAGGTCCGAATAAACCAAACACCTTTGTAAATGTTTCTGAATTGACCGGTGACCAGTCTGTTTGAGGCAGGGCATTAGCAACGAGGATTAATCCCATGACAAATACAGAAGCAACCAACCCTGAAATAACCACTTGATCTGCTTTCTTTTTCCCGTATAATTCAGAAATCAAATCAGTGACTAAAAATGTGATGGGATATGGGAGAATCCCAACGGATATTTCAAAAGTGTAAATTCCAAAAGGAGTCCACGTAAAAAACTTTTGAAATATGAGATTTGAACTTACCAGGGACGCAATAAAAATTCCTGCCAGAATCAAATACAGTCTATTTTTAAAATCCATTAGAAACCATCCGGACCGTAATAATCAGTTTTTATAGTTGGAGTTTCGATTAATCGAATTTTATGCAATGCTGCTTCCTGAAGTTTAGGCACAATGGTTTCCCAAATAAAAACAACCATATTTTCGGAGGAAGGTTGTTTATCAGAAAACCAGGGAATATCCTTTTCAATTTGGGAGTGATCCAATACATCAATAATATTTTTTTTCACAATTTTTTTTAAATGCCCCAAATCAACAATAAATCCTGTATCATGATTTACCTCTCCTTTTACAGTCACTTCAAGAATATAATTATGTCCATGGACTTTTGCATCATCCTTGAATACATCAAAATTTTTTTCTTCAGTCCAGTTTTCGTGACCATATTGATGAGCAGCACAAAAATAAAAAGTTTTGGTTAAAAATTGCATAATATTATTTGTATGTTACAAATATAATGAATCAATAAAGTTACACAAGAAATTTAATGATACCCATCCAAAATAATTCATTATTCATCACCCATTAAATTTGTATTATTTTGGACCAACCCTTGTGAAAATTGGTTGTTAAAAGTGAAAATATACCCTTTCTGTCATACCTGCGAAAGAAGGTATCTACTTTTGCTCGATTGTCCTTAATGACTCTTCTGGATTCCTTGTTAAGCAAGGAATGACAACCTTAATAATATCATACTCGTGAAAACGGGGTCCAATGAATTCAAACATAATCTCTATACTTGATTCATTCAATTTTTGAAGGACACAATTTAGATAAAACACATTCATTGCATCGGGGTCTGCGGGCAATGCAGACAGCTCTTCCATGGTCGATAATCATGTGAGTAAGCTTTACCCAATCTTTTTTTGGGAAAAGTTTCATCAAATCAAACTCCATTTTTTTGGCATCTTTCACTTTGGAGAAGCCCAGCAAATTCATAATCCGAATCATGTGAGTATCAATGACCATGGAAGGAACATTAAAAATTTCACCCAAAATACAATTTGCAGTTTTTCTACCAACACCGGGAAGTTTAATAAGTTCATCCATTGAATCCGGAACGGATCCATCAAATTCTTCGACAATCATCAAACTAGCACCTTGGATACTCTTAGCTTTTTGATTGTGGTATCCACATGAATGAATATCAGAGGACAATTGTTTTAAATCTGAATAAGCAAAATCTTCCGGTTTATTATATTTCTTAAATAGTTTTTCTGTGACCAGATTTACTCTATGGTCTGTACATTGGGCGGACAAAATGGTCGCAACCAATAATTCATGAGCCGAAAAATAATTAAGGGAGCATTTCGAATCGGGATAGGTTTCATAAAGCCATTCCGTAACCAATTTTGCACGTTTCCTCTTTCCCATTTGGTTTTTTCTCATTACCGTTTCACAAATGTGGCAAGGTTTTTTATGAGTGATGATTTTGGTAAAATTAATCTACACCCCGCTTTTTTAAATTCTTCGTGTTTCTCTTTTATAACATTTTCTAAAAACCCGATAATCTGTACGTCCTTGTTTTCATTTGCCAGTTGGCTAACAAAATTTACATGTCCTGTCGAAACATCATTTAAATCTACAATCAATAATTGAGTTTCAGAGTTAATGTCTTCCGGTTTATAATAAAATTCAAATTCGACTTCAAGTTCGCTTAATTTTTCAGCAACTTTTGTCCCAAATTCAAAATCGGTTATAAACAATCCTACACTCATATCAAATTAATTCCGGAATTAACTCAAAATTAAAATCCGAACTGGTTTCGATTTTTTCATATTCTTGCCTGACTAAATTCAACACTTTTAGCAGGTTATTAACATGAATTCCTCTGTGGATTCCATGAAATTTCTCAAATTTTTCAGTACATTTTCTCATGAGACTCCTAGCACCTTTCAAATTGCCATTTTCAAGATGGACAAAACTCACGGATAATTGGATAAGTCCTTGAACAAAAAGTCTGTCCTTCAAATAATAATCTGACCACAAATCTTCCCAGTATTCATGGGCATCAAAAAAATGTCCATTGTGATACGCTTCCAATCCTTTCAAAAACAATTCCTCTTTTTCTTTATCCTCATTCACTGATCATTACCGATTCTTTCATTGCGTAATGCTTTCCGTCAAATTGGACTCTTGCTCCTTGGTGAATTGGGTCATGTTCAAAAAATAGAATCCACTCTTCCTCTACAATTTTTGGTAATAGTTTACTTTTTTCATTGACCGTTTGTACAGGATGGATATCGTAAGCCATCACCCAGGGAAGCGGAATATGTGCAGACATGGGTATCAAGTCCGCCATATAAATCAATTTTTGTGAGTTATCTCCTATGATGGGATGCATCATTCCTGTGGTATGACCGTATGTCAATTCCTGGGTGATCCAGGGCAAAAAAGATTCTTTTCCATCTACAAATTGAATCATGTCATTTTCTTGTAACACATTCCAATCGTCGGACATAAAACTGCCAGCATCTTTTTCCGTGGGAGAGTTTGCAAGTTTCCAGTTTTCCATTTGAATCCAATGGACAGCATTCGGAAAAACAGGTTCCAACTTACCATCTACACTTTTTGTGTTCCCACCCACATGGTCAAAATGAAGATGGGTGCAATAAACATCCGTAATATCTCCCGTTGTAAATCCATACTTCTCAAGTGATGTTTCCAAATTCAACTTGTTCAATTCAATGCGATATATATCCTTAAATTTTTCCATCCATTTGGTTCCATTCCCTGAATCCACAATAATTTTGTGTTCATCACTGACTAATAATAATGAACGAGTTACCATTGAAATTCTGTTTTTATCATCGGCAGGTGCTTTTTTCTCCCACAATGGTTTCGGAATGATTCCGAACATAGCTCCTCCATCCAAGGCAAATTCGCTGGTTTCTATGCTATAAAGTTGATATGGTCCTATTTTCATTTTTTCAAATTGATTCTAAATTTAAGGTGATCAATTTTAATTCATTTTCGTTTGCTTTTTTGCACAACATCCTCAATGAATCTAAAAATATTAATTTTTTCCCTATAGAAAATTTATGTTTAGATGTTCCAATTACATGCTCGGCTTTCTTTATAAATAAATCACCACCGGTTTGTCGAAATTGGTTTATAGCTTCAACATTTACTCTTTTCTTTATCTTTTGTTTTTTGGTTGAATATTGAGAGTTCCAATTTGAAATTGAATTTTGAAATAAATGGGTTCTGACATAATTTGAATGAAATAATTGATACGCTGCATTAAAACGACTGATACGTCTTTCAGATTTCGAAGCGAGAACCGATTCTCTAAAATCATCCATATCCGTATTATTATTTTTTTTTGTATTGATAAATTGAAATGATTTTATTTGCTTCAAAATACATTGAATAAAATACCAACTGTTTTCTTTCGTAACATTTCCAAATGCAAAAGCCCGTAATGTATGATAAGACATACGACCGAACCTCTCAAAATTCTGTAAAATTAATCGGATAATCCCTTCTAAAATCGCCTGAGGACTATCTGCAAGTATAAAGAGTTTTGCAGCCTCAATTTCAGCTTTCTTCATATTTTCATCTAGTATTGCATCCTCTAAATCTATGACGAAAACACTTTCAGAAATTCCTTCTCCTCTTAATTTACTTAACATCATTTTATCTCTTTTCCTTATGGATCGTTGAGATAAATAGATTTCACCAAAATCTAATAACAATGAACTTGGATTTTCCTTGCCATCTCCAATTAGGTTTTTTAATGAATTAATCACGACGATGGGATGGTAGTCCGGATGCCCCCTATACGTTACCCGTGCAGATTTAAGAAGTAATGATTCCAATTTTACCACCAATTTCTTTACTCCCAAATCAGGGGCAAGATGTGAATGTTTCATTTTGGTTCTTAAAATGTTTACTGAAAAATGATAAATCTATTTCAAATAGATCATTTTTCGGCTCATAACTACTGGTACATACGGTTCAAGAACAGCCTGAATGGTAACGAAGTAAACTCCGCTGGAATGACTGTTCCCTTGCCATAAAAAACTATATTGTCCCGGGGTCATTTCCTCATTTTCAAAATAGGTTTTTTCAATATGTCCTGCTGCATTTAAAACATATAAACTTACATGGGACTGTTTTAATAAATCAAACTTAATGGAAGTTTCAAAATTAAAGGGGTTTGGATAATTTTGATAAAGTGCAAATAATTCGGGGATAAACTTAGTTTTGTCATTTCTATTTTGAATTTGATTTTTATATCCCATCGTTGCTATAGAAGTCTCTTCCCAAATTAAATTGTCGGGGTTCCTACTCCAATTTTTTGTCACTTGTGAAAATAAGGGCATACTTTCTAAAATATGATGAGGTGTTTCTTCAGGTTTAGCGGACACCTTTACCCAAAATAATTCTGAATCAGAAGATGATAAAGTGATTTGGCTATCCACAATGACTGTTTCCAATGAATTCATCGGAGAGTATTCCCAGACTAACTGAGAATTCACAAAAATAAATATTGGGTCAACCACCATGGGTTCTTGAAACAATTCTATGGAAAGTGATTGTGTTTCAGAATTGAATATCAATTCATTCATTCGGATTGAATGTGTGCGTTCCGGTATAAGAAAGGAATGGTTATAAATTGAATTCAATACGTATTCGTTTTTTAATGTGACCGCAATTTTTTCAGATTCTGTAAAATCAATTATAATATTTTGTAAGTGTAAATCATTTATCAACAAACTACATTCATCCCATGTTTCCGGAATAGACACTGACATAACCGTTCCCAGTTCTGAATGTTCGGGAATATCAATCTGAATCAAGTCCGTCATCCCTTTCATCTTAACATCCATTTTTTCGTGGGGTTTTTCATTCAATAAAAGTAAATCTACCCAAGGTTGATTTTTTTTCATTCTTAGCCCAGAAATTCTCAAATGTTGTTGGGATAAGATTACTTTGAATTCTGTTTCCATAGACTGGAATAAATAATCGGTTCGCTCTTTCAGTGATCTCATAGATTTTCTGAGTTTACCATCCCATTCCTTAGGCGAAAATGCAAATCGATTACCAAAATAAGGTGTGACCACTTCTAAGTCATGTCTGGTTTTTTGCACTAATTCATTCAATACTTTTTCCAAATTCAACGATCGAATTTTATAAATTGCCTTGACCGAGAAATGATTAAGCCAAGGAAATGTCTCCTTTGAGTTCTCTGTCAGTAAAATGGTTAGAATTTTAGAATCTAAATCAGGGACTGTTAACTCTGAATATTCCATATTATATGCCAATAGTTTGGTCACAAGAATATTAAAATTGGTGATTGGTTGATTTTCAATGTTAGATAAAATTATTTCTGTTTCTTCATTAATCTCAAGGGGTCTGCCAAATGGGGGAGTCAATGTATCACTTGAAGATTGGTCATTTAAAATTAGTTTATAAAAATAACGATGGTTGTGTGATAGATGATGATCTACGTGGCGATTTGGAGTACCAGGAACTTTTGTCACAAATTTAAATGGTGTCCTCAAGGATGTTGTTCTGAATATTTTTAGGGAGTCAACATTTGATTCTTCTTTAACGTCCCATATCAGTAGATTAGATTTAACTCCCGGAAAAATTTCTACGCTAATTTTCCCTGCCTTTTCTGCGTACAAGAGCATTTCTCCTGCGAGACAAAGAATAAAAACAAGGGTGAATGTACTAGGTTTTTGGATCATGAATGTGGCTCAGCTCCACTACAATTTCAGGGTAATTAAGGTACAGAACAAGAATTATTCACCTCATTAAAATGACAGATTTTTTTGGTCTGTAATATATGTCCCTTATGAACAAAAGTAACAAAATAAACACCCGTAGGAAATGAATCTAAATTCAGCTCAATTTCACCGGAAGAGTGGGAAAATGTCTGTCTGAATTTAGTCTGGCCCAAAATGTTAATCACAGACACATTCAGGCTAATTGGTATTGAACACGTAATGGAAAAGTTCACAAAACAATCACTGGGGTTTGGATATCCATTGGAAATATTAATGGTTGATATCGAAGACTCCGTGCCAATATAATTCACGGCATCTAAGCCATTCACTATTCCCCAGCCGTAAGTATTATCAGGAGTGTCGGATTGATCCGCTGTTTTTAAAAGTGCATTTCTAATTTGAATGGGTGTCCAATCTGGATGGGCTTCTAAAAGTAAAGCACACAGTCCGGAAATCAGCGGGGTAGCAAGGGATGTTCCAATGCCTGTCCCATAGGATGAAACAGATTGCGCATTAGCAGTAAAAGTACCTTTTCCCATGGCACACACCTCAGGTTTAATCCTTCCATCTGCCGTGGGTCCTCGAGAACTAAACGAAGCAATCGTACCTAACTCATCCACGGCACCACAGGAAATGACATGGAGTGCATCGGCTGGAGCGACGATACCTCCTGTGCCAGAATTTCCAACGGCTGTTACCATTGTCATTCCACATTCAATGGCAATATTTAC
>CAZBZK010000020.1:0-3140 GCA_964496365.1 uncultured bacterium | reverse complement strand
ATTAATTGAGTTTGATTCGCTGAAACAGAAATAGCATTTAACCAGTTAGAAATCATTCTCATTTTAGCTCCGCTTTGAAGAACTGCCTGAATATAATCATGATTCACAGGAATATCTAATGTGTCAAAATAGTCACTTCCTTTGTTTTTCATTCTTCTTTTTTTTGCCTTCGGGCTAATTGAAACTCGTTTTGAAGATTGCTTATTAAATTTATCTTCGAAATAAATCCAATAATGGTTTAAATCATGCCTAACTTCTTCTCTATCCAAAGATGTTATGTCTTTTGCATTTAAACTTAAAAAGATAACAAAATAAATTAAACAAAATTTAGATATTACCTGACAACTTGGCTTTGACTCTTTACACATTTTATAATTGTCTATAAATATTTCGACTTAATTTACGAGGACAAATTCATTCCTTATGTATATTTTTACCGACTCAACAAAAAATTCCAATCGATTAATTTCCGGAAATCATCATTGGAATAAACCGTTATCTAATACATCTAACAACATTGATTTTTATCAATTGGTTTCAAAATTAATACAAAAGCCATCTTTTACAGAGGTAAAAAATGAATCAAGTTGGCACAGCTTAATCCATACTAAACACTCACAGTTTTCCCAATTTGATGTCCTTACCAATAGTGTAAAAAACGATTCTAATCTTCCAGATGGAATCTTATGTCATGCAGACAGCGGACAAAATTTTCATGGACAAAAAAACAGATCATGGAAAGCACAAGAGGGTAACATTCATCTATCGGTATATCTTACACCCAACATATTACCTGGAAAAATAAACAGTACATTTTTGACTATGGGAGTCTCTTCAGTTATTGAATCAATTGATTCATTCCCTGAATTAAAAGGGAAAGCTATGATCAAATGGCCAAATGATATTTATATTGGACAATCAAAAGTGGGAGGCATTTTGACACAATGTTTTACATCTGAACAAAGGGTAAAGACTGTGATTTTGGGAATTGGATTAAATGTGGAGGTTGTTCCGGAAATTGCAAGAGATAAATTCACTCCAAAGGCAGGATGCTTGAAAGACTGTTTCGAATCGGTAGTCCTTAGTTCTGTTTTTTATAAACTAATAAATTCACTTTACGCTAATTACATGTTAGTAAAAAATAATTATACCAAAACTCTTCATAACCTGTATATTGAAAGGTCATTTGTTATGGGAAAAAATTGTGCGTTTTATTCAATGGATGTGAACCACCCGGATTTTATAGGAAGAGTATCAGGATTTGGAAGTGACTTGGAATTAATGTTTGAAAATAAAACGCAACCCATTAGACATGGTAGATTAGAAATTTTATCATAAACCGCATTTCTGATTAGATTGCTTCGTCCTCTTAATTCTAAAATTTCGTGTTAGTTTCGTCATGGACTCGCAATGACAAGTAAAATGACTCATTTCGATAACGCTTCGCAACTCAATGCGACATGGAATGTTTGCACTCGTTCGATCCACCTACGCTAAAGCTACGGTTGACAGGTAACACTTGTTTTCGCTTTGTTACCCAAGATAACGGAATTAATAATGCTCAATTTTACTCCAATATTCAAGCTGAAATAAATGTCCGTCTGAGTAGTCCCAATTTTTCATCGGGACGTTATCGAAGAAGAACAGGAAATAATAGGTTTTTATCACATTTCCATCCACCTATGCTATCGCTACTGTGGACAGTACCTAACACGACAAGAATATTATTATCTGGGTAACCAAAATAAGAACCATTGTTGGTAACTGACTAATCCCTCAAACCAATTTCTGACAAATCAATAACCCATCCCGAATCGGGAGAATCTGGTTAATCACTTCAGGATCATCATTCGCTAATTTGTTTGTCTTGTCAATTGCTTTCGTCTGTTCATCCTGAGGATCCACAACAGATCCATCCCAAAGGGCATTATCAAATACCATTAACCCACCTTTTCTCACTATTATTTTTCCTGTTTTATAATAATTGGGATAATTCCGTTTGTCTGCATCTACAAAGAGGAGATCAAATTGGCAATCCAATTCAGATAAAATTGAAAGGGCTTCACCTGTAAGTTGGTTTACTTTAAAACCCCATTCTGCTTCATTAAAACCAACTTCAGCAATGGGAGAAGGAGCGATATCAATTGTTGTTACTGTCCCATTTTCCGGTAATACCTCCGCCATTTTCAGTGCAGAATATCCTGTAAAAGTTCCCAATTCCAACACGCTGTTTGCGTTCATCAGCTTCAAAAATAATTGCAAGACATTCCCTACCATATTCCCGGATATCATTTGCGGGATATCCTCTTTATTGTAAGTCAATTCCGTTATTTTCTTGTAAATATCCGGTTCACCTGAAGAGTGTTCTTCACAGTAATCATAGATTTTTTTTGAAACGATATCAATCATAAATACAACATTCCGTAAATAATGATTCCGGTCATACTAACATAAAGCCAAATTGGAAGGGTAATTTTTGCTATATTTCTGTGTTTTTGGAGTGAATTATTCCAACCGTGATACAAAGTAAATAGTGCAAGCGGAGTGATGATAGCAGCCAGTACAATATGACTGATAAGGATGAAATAATAAAAAATTGTCCAATCTCCTGTGTACATTTTAGGTCCGCTTTTAAACCAATGATAAATCACATAACTCACCAGAAATGCAGTGGAGGTGCCAAATGCAGAAAGCATGAATCGTTTGTGAATAACCCGCTCTTTTTTCCGAATTAAATAATAACCACCTATTAACAATAGGGTTGTCATTGAATTTAAAAATACATTGAGTTTTGGTAATGAACTCACATCCAAGCTTCCCTGAATATTTGCTGGACGGGGACCCAAAATTAAAAATGCCACCGCTCCAATAATGATAAAAGAGATGATGTAAATTATTTTTGTCCAGAAGGAATAGTTTAAATTTTTCAATTCATGAAAACTCCTTCACCAATTTTTTTATATCCCCAATCAATTTTTTCACATCCTCACGTTCAGTCCCAATATAATATCCACGTATTTTCATGTTCGGGTCAATTAAAGCAAACCGTGTGCTGTGGAAAACGATTTCCTCAATGTCTCCCATTTTAAATCCATTGGCGATAAGATTTTGAATATTCTTATATTCACCGGTTAAAAAAT
>CAZBZK010000019.1:0-21785 GCA_964496365.1 uncultured bacterium | reverse complement strand
CATAATCATCCAAATCAAATGAAACAAATGACTCTCCCTCCAATACCTCCTGATCTGGGATGTCCCCTAACAACGGTGCATCATCTACTGGTGTTATGGTTAATGTAACCTCCCCTTCATCACTATACTCCCCATCACTAACCTCAAATATAAAACTGTCCACACCACTCCAGTTCTCATCAGGACGATACGTTATATCTGGCAGTGTACCCAATAAAATCCCATTCGAAGGTGCTGTGGTTAGGGCATAACTCAAATTATCTCCATCTTCATCAGAAGCAAGTAACAGTATACTCAACTCCGTATCTTCTGATAATTCAACATCCATATCTTCAGCTATCGGGGGATGATTGGAGGTCTGAGATTCACCACTTGGTGTGAAAATTAGTTTAAGAGTTGTAACAGCGGTGCTGGTCAAGGTCAGAATGGGTTGATTTGGATTTGAATAATCAAAAGTTGCAAACATGGTGTTGACTGATGATGAGGTTGGAGTGACCATATCGATGTTTATGAAAGCTCCATTAAACGCATCTTGCAGTCGAAATACCCCTAAGTCTACCCAATTAGAATTATTCCACTCGATTATAATTTGGTTGTTATCTGGATATTGAAGACTTATATCACATATTCTTTCCTCTGTGGTCGTTGCTAAAATCTGGGTAAAATATCTTTCATAATTCCAAACTAAAGCTGCATCAAATCCTGAGGGAGGTGCCGGAGGTGCATAGAAATCTATGCCCTCGTCATATTCATCAGTGGCATCGGGTGAGACTCCAAAATAAAGATCGTAATCATTTCCACCGCCTGAAACATTAACTGGAAACGAAAATTCGGCATCTCTGTATTGACCAAATAAAATTGTCGATCCCACTAATAATAAAAAAATAATATGTTTATTCATCTTCAAATCAATTGACTTCTAAATAATAAATTAAAATAACTTGCAAAGAAAAGGATGGAATTTAAAATTTCTGGTCCAATTTAACACGAATAATTAACCATTAGTGATTGATTTTGTGATATAAATCACAGAATTAGTGTGATTTATATATGAAGGTTTAATATCACCGATTATTTTCCCATTTTTTACAAAATTTAATTAAATATCAGTATGAAAAAAATTGCATTAATTGCTGAAGGGGGTGGTTTTAGGACCATCTTCACAGCTGGAGTATTAGATGCGTTTATTGTGAATAACTTTAACCCATTTTCCCACTATTTAGGGGTGTCAGGCGGGGCATTAACATTGTCAACTTACTTATTGGGATTATATAAAAAAAACTACAATGTAATTTTGGAAACCGCTGGAAACGAAAAATTTCTAAGTTTAAGACGATATATGAACGGTGGTAATTACATGGATTTAGATATTTTATTCAAAGTGGCACAAAAAAATAATCCATTTGATTCCGAAAAAGCATTTAATTTATTAAAGAATAGATCTTTTAAAATTGTTTGCACCAATGTGAATACTGGTAGTCCTCATTATATTAGTCCAACAACCGAAAATTGGCTGGATTGCTTAAAAGCATCTTCCTCACTTCCCATTCTCACTAGAGAACCTATTATTATAGATAATCTTCATTTATTAGATGGAGGTTTCACAGACCCGCTACCAATAGATAAAGCTATTGGATTAGGAGCCGAAGCTATTATTATCATCAGAACGAGACCAACAGAATACAAATCAAAAGGTGATTTTGATAGGTTACTCGGATCCATAATTTATAGAGACGATCCTGTGTTCAAACAAATTACCGTAGGAAGCTATTCGATTTATACACAAAAAATTCAACGCATCGAAAATCTAACCAAACAAGGTATGTCTATTATTCAAATCGCACCAAACTGCCCCCTAAAAACAGAAAGGACAACTTACTCAGTTGATACATTAAATCAGGATTACCGCCTTGGAGTAGATTTAGGATTGGAATTTTTGTATCATATAAATCTTTAAATTAATGGATTGTTAACTGATTATTTTGTTAGCTTTGGGGTTATGGTTTTAGTTTATGTCAATTGATTTAATAAAAAACAAACTCGAATCTGCATTTCCTGGTGCACACATTACCATTAGAGACACAACATCCATGCACCGTGGACATGGTGGATGTGGACTCCATTTAAAGACAAAAATAATTTTTGATGGATTTAAGGGAATCCCTTTAATACAACGTCATCGAATGATTTACGAAGTGTTAAATGAGGAAATGAAATCCGTTATTCATGCACTATCTATTGAGGCAAAATATGAATCCTGAATTAAAAGAAAAAGTAGTAGAAACTACTCAATCAGACCGAATTTTTTTAATGATTAAAGGCACTCCCGAAATGCCTATATGTGGTTTTTCCGCTCGAGTGGTTAGGGTATTAAATAAACTTGGAGTTTCATATTCAAGCATGAACATTTTTGAAGATATGGAACTTACCAATGCAATTAAAGAATATTCGAATTGGCCCACCACTCCTCAATTGTATGTGGACGGTGAACTAATTGGCGGGTGTGATATCGTGGAGGAAATGGATTCTACTGGAGACCTACAAAAACTTCTGAAAGAATAGTAATTTATTGAATTTGAAATAACATAAATCTATATGTTTTTTGCTCAATAAATTCTTGAGCTGTCAATTCACCAGAAAAATATATACGATTTAATTTTTTAATTCTTTTTCGGTATTTCCATTTAATTAATTTTGTTAAGGTCGGATACCGATTCGTTGCGTAAGAATTCATTAAGGACTTCAAGGGATTACCAAATTGCGAAAGAAAATCATCTAAAATTTGAATGGTTGGAGCTGTTTGAGTTGTGATATCCAAATTTAAAATTTCCTTTAGGGGAAATGATTGAATCACCTCATTAAACCGTGGAAAAGAATGTCCACCCCTTAATTCTGTGAAGTGCGACGGGTCTTTTTGAAAAAAGTCACAAATCAAAATATATCCCGATGGTTTGAGTAATTGGATACACTTTCGTAGTGATTCTTCAATGGGGACGTATTGAAAACTTTCAGAGAACAAGATTAAATCATAAGTGTTATTTGTCTCAATTTTTTCAAATAATGTCTTATAAATTTTTATTTTGTTTCCAAGTTTTCTTTCTATTTCTGATGATAAGAAATGGCTCGGTGAAACGCATTCCACATAATGTCCACGGTCAATTAATCTTTTCGCTGTATTACCGGATCCACTCCCCACGTCCAAAATTGAATTAATATTTTCTGGGATTTGTCTGACCAGCAAATCTGAATATGCTTTTTGGGCAACTGAACAATGAAGTAAATTGACTGGAACATCATCTTCCCAATATCCATAATGAAGATCGTCAGAATTCATGAAGAACCTCCCCACTAATAGTCCAATTTCCAATCCTATTTCTTTTGAGTCTAATGGTTTCTTTTTCATATTATTTTTTCTGTTTAAGGTTAAAATATTTTATTCCCATTTTTTAGCACATGGTTGATTTTGGCTCCGGGACAATTGTAAACAATTTCTATGGGATTTTCTACATCCCAAACAATTAAATCTGCTTTTTTTTCCAACTCAATACTGCCAACATCTTGATGACAATTTAACGAAACTGCTCCCTGCCAAGTGGATGCAATTATAGATTCTTCAATGCTCATATGAAGGAATAAACACGCAAGATTCAAAATAAAAGGCATGGATTGTAAATGACTACTTCCCGGGTTAAAATCAGTGGCTAAGGCAATCGGAACTCCGAATTCAATCATTTTTCGGGCAGGTGCATACGATGTGCTTCCCAAAAAAAATGTGGTTCCGGGTAATAAGGTTCCAGTAATATTTTTCTCAGCCAATGCTAGAATTCCCGATTCACTTATCGCCATTAAATGGTCTGCAGAAGCACACTTTAGTCCTGCGGCTACTTCAGCCGCATTGGAGTCCTGAAATTCATCAGCATGCAATCTCAATTTTAGACCATTATCTTTGGCAGTCCTCAGAATTTTTATGGTTTGATTTTGATTAAAATAATCTTTTTCACAAAATACGTCACAATATTTCGCAATCCCTTGTTCTGAAACTGCTGGTATCATTTCTTTACACACCACATCAACATAACCTTCGTGATCATCTTGAAATTCCGGAGGAAAGGCATGGGCACCCATAAAAGTAGGAACAATATCAATTTCATGTAATTTAGAAACAGAATTAATTACATCCAGGGACAATAATTCACTTTTTGTTGTGAGTCCATAGCCAGATTTGGCTTCTATGGTCGTGGTACCACTTTGCAAAAATCGATCCATTCTTGGAAGGACTTCTTTAATTAATTCATTCTTTGTTGAATTTCGAACACCATCAATACTGGATTGAATTCCCCCTCCTTTAATTGCAATGTCCTGATAAGATTCCCCTGCTAATCTTTGGGCATATTCTTTCTCTCTCCCCTGTAGAAAAATGGGGTGAGTATGAGAATCTACAAATCCAGGTGTGACCAATTTGTGATTGCAACAAATGACATTATCTCCTTTTTTTGTCGAGGTATCGATTTCAATTATTCGACCATTATCTATCAATATTTCAACATCATTTTGACATCGAATTTTATCGTCCTTTGAATTCCATGTGAACAAGGTTCCGATTTCTGTTAATTGGGTTGTCACAATAAATTAATCTTTCTGCACCATTGGAATATTAATATTCCATTTTTTGCTATTTTTGATAGCTTGTTCATATCCTGCATCTGCATGTCTTAACAGTCCCATTCCCGGATCGTTATTCAACACGCATTCCAACCGTTTCGCCATTTCTTCGGTACCATCAGCGACAATCACTTGGCCAGCATGGATAGCAAGCCCCATGCCAACTCCACCACCATGGTGAATAGATACCCAGGTAGCACCTCCCGCTGTGTTAAGTAGTGCATTTAGAAGTGGCCAATCTGCTACTGCGTCTGATCCATCAAGCATAGATTCAGTTTCTCTATATGGTGACGCAACCGATCCTGTATCTAAATGGTCTCTACCAATCACTATAGGAGCATCGAGATCTCCGTTCGCAACCATTTTGTTCATTGCGAGACCTAATTTGGATCGATCTCCATATCCCAACCAACAAATTCTGGATGGTAATCCCTGAAATTTAATTTGTTTTTGGGCTTCCAAAATCCACTTTTTTAAGTGAAGATCATTGGGAAATAATTCTAAAACTTTTTGATCCGTTTTATAAATATCTTCAGGATTGCCTGATAATGCTACCCATCGAAAAGGTCCTTTCCCTTCACAAAATAAAGGACGAACATAAGCGGGAACAAACCCTGGATAATCAAATGCATTTTTGATCCCGGCTTTTTGAGCTTGTCCTCTTAAATTATTTCCATAATCAAACGCAATAGCTCCCATTTTTTGTAATTTTAAAATTCCGTTACAATGTTCACCCATTGAACGAAAACTTTCCGCAATATATTTTTCAGGATTTGAAGCCCGTAATTTTATCGCATCCTCATAAATCATTTTATTTGGAACATAACCATCTAATTCATCGTGGGCAGAAGTTTGATCCGTTACCAAATCCGGAACCACTCCTCTATTTACAAATTCGGGAATAATATCTGCAGCATTTCCCAATAGCCCAATGGATAGAGGTTGCTTTTTGAATACTGAATCTCTAGCAAGTGAAAGGGCTTCATCCAAAGATTCTGTAGCAACATCTAAATAATGAGTTTCCAGCCTTCTCTGAATTCTAAATGGATCTATTTCAACTCCAATACACACTCCATTGTTCATCGTAACGGAAAGAGGTTGGGCTCCTCCCATTCCGCCTAATCCTGATGTCAATACCAACCTTCCAGATAAGTCACTTGAAAAATGTTGTTTCCCTGCTTCTGCAAAGGTTTCATAAGTACCCTGTAATATTCCCTGAGTTCCAATATAAATCCAAGATCCTGCAGTCATTTGACCATACATCATCAGTCCCTTTTTGTCCAATTCATTAAAATGTTCCCAGTTTGCCCATTCAGGAACTAAATTGGAATTTGCAATGAGCACTCGTGGTGAACTTTTATGAGTTTTCATAACTCCAACTGGCTTACCTGATTGAATCAGGAGCGTTTCATTTTCATTTAATTGAAGCAGAGAGTGTAATATGGTTTCATAACATTCCCAATTTCTGGCTGCTTTTCCTTTGCCACCATATACTACTAAGTTATCTGGATTTTCGGCTACATCCGGATCTAAATTATTTTGAATCATTCTATAGGCTGCTTCAATGTGCCAATTCTTACATGACAAATGTTTACCACGAGGTGCTTTTATGTTTTGTTTCATATTTTTTAGGGTTAGTTTTTAAAGTTTAATGAATAGAGTTTCAATTATGGGGTTTCATTGACAAAGGCTAAAACTGGACTCAATTTTTTTGTATCTTCAATTAATACATTATAAGAAAATAGTGCTAATCCACTAAACCCGATTTTTTCGGAATATTTAATTTTTTTTACCGCCTCATCCGCAGATTGATTATAAAGTGCCACTCCCATTATAATTTTATTTAAATGAATTTGAATTATTTGATTAGTCATCATCGAAATATTATCAATAAATGTAAAAAAGGATGGATTATAATTCATCACCACAACCCAATCTATAATACCACCAGACAACCACATATTCCATTCTTGATGAAATAAATCAGTCGCTGTTTCAATATTGGGTTTTACGGCAGTTGATAATATCATTTCCTTGTTCAAATTACTCAAATATGAATTTAATTTTATCACTAGTTCAGTAATAGAATTAAGTAAATAATCTTCCCATTGTTTTAAATAATATTTGTTCAAATGACTTCTTGAGAATGAAGTCTCGGGTCCGGTTGATAAATTTGATTCCGACTCAAACAAAGAATCGAACCGATTCATACCTACTGGATTAAATCCATGATGCTCATTTTTATATCGAATATAATCCAAATGAAGTCCATCCAAATCGTATTCATTTACCAACTCTTTAAACACTGCAAATAAATATGGATTTACCTCTGGATGATGGGGGGCAAGATAAAACCCTTCTTTACCGGACAAATCCGTACCAAGTCTTTTTGGTGTCCAAAAATATTTTTGACTTTCTTCTTCAACAGCATCCACCCATTCTGGATGTCGATTAAATATATGGTTTTCTGAGTTTGGTTTTTTTACTGCCGACCATAGCATATAAACATTAACCCAACCGTGAACTTTTATCTGAAGTTTATGTGCTTCTCTGACGACATAATCAAGAGGATCAAATTTAGAATCCCTCAATATTTCGCTTCTCGGAACCCAAGAGGATTTATATAAACTGTCTCCTCTCCCTCTGACTTGGACAAATAAATGATTGAATTGATGACTCACAGCAAACTTGAGCATTTTATCAATAGACTCTTTTGAGGTAAGCGAGTAACGTACAACCCAAAGACAACGATGTTCAAATTGAATATTTTTTGTGAATGTTGGACTTAATAATATAAAAAAAATCAGAGTGATTAATTTACCATCTCTGATTTTCATTTTAGAATTAAGTATCAAGAATTATGAACTTTTTAGGAAAGTGGTTTCTCCTAGGATTTCTCTTCAGATTCAGAAATGGCACCCACCATATCCACCAATTCGATTAACGATACTTCCGCACGATCATTATCTCTGAATCCCAATTTAGTAATCCGTGTGTATCCCCCGGGACGTTCTAAATATACAGGGGCAATTTCATGAAACAAAGTGTGAACTATGTTTTTATGTTTTATTTTTCTCAACACTTGTCTTCGAGCATGTAAATCACCACGTTTTGCATAGGTAATGAGTGGTTCGATGAACCGCCTCAATTCTTTCGCCCTTGCATGAGTTGTTTTTATTTTTTTATGAATAATCAATGACGATGCCATATTTGATAACATAGCTTTTTTATGGGAGCGAGAGGATAACCCTAATTTCTTAATGGATTTACGATGTCTCATAGGAAAATCTATTTCTCCCTCTTCTTTGGAATATATTCTTCAATATCCATTCCAAAATGGAGATTAACATTGGATAGTTTTTCTACCAATTCAGTCAACGACTTTCTACCAAAGTTTTTAAACTTCAGCATTTCATTTTCTTCTTTAGAAACCAATTCATGAATATATTTTATTCCCGCTATTTGAAGACAATTATAGCTTCGAACCGACAATTCCATTTCATCGATCGTGGAATTAAGTAATTTTTGCATGGCTATCATTTCTTCACTAATGCCCTCGGTTAATTCCAAAACCTCCGGTTTGCTAATAGCTTCCACATATCTTAAGTGTTCAATCAATACGCTTGCTGCATGACTGATAGCATCTTTCGGTGTGATTGAACCATCGGTAAAAACCTCTACGGATAAATTTTCTTGGTCTTCTTTTGCACCCGGTAATGCACTGGAGTTGAAGGTTACCTTAGTTACAGGATTAAAAATGCTATCCAACGAAATCATTCCAATCGGTGCACTTGGAATTTCATTCTCTTCACTATTTATATAACCTTTCCCCACACCTAACCACAATTCCATATCAATCTCACCATCCTGATTTAACTCAGTTATGTAATGTTCGGGATTTAGAATTTCAAACTGATCGCTGGTATCCTGAATGTCTTTGGCAGTAAAAACATGCTTTCCAGATAGTTTTACGTGAACTTTATCAGGATTGTTTTCAAACAATTTAAAACGTACTCCTTTTAAATTCATGATAATGTCGGCTACATCTTCTTTAATTCCCTTTATGGTTGAAAATTCATGTAGTACACCATCCATTTTAATATTGGTAATCGCCGCACCGGGAATACTCGTCAATAAAATCCGTCTTAACGCATTTCCAATGGTGACTCCAAAACCACGATCCAATGGTTGAAAATTAAACTTACCATAGGTTTTTGTGTTTGATTTTGTATCTACTTTTAATCTTAAGTCTATAGAATTACTCATTTAAATCCCTCAATCAATATTTTATTTAGAATAAAGTTCTACCACTAATCGATCATTTATGGTTTGATCCATTTGGTCTCTTTCTGGAATATCGGTTACAGTCCCTTTCATTTTTGCTTTGTCGAGCTCTAGCCAAGGAATATCAATATCCCCTTTAATTCTTTTCACAGATTCCAGTATAATATCCATTTTTTTACTTTTATCCCGGACTTGAATCACGTCGCCTTTTCTAACCATCGCTGATGGGATATTCACCTTTTTACCATTCACTAAAAAGTGACCATGATTCACAAGTTGTCTGCCCGACGGTCTGGACGGGGCAAATCCCAACCTGAATACAATATTATCAAGTCTTCGTTCCAAGAGTTGTAATAGGTTTGTACCGGTCTCCCCTGTCATTGTATCAGCTTTTTCAAAACAATTTCTGAATTGTTTTTCTAATAAACCGTACATGAATTTGATTTTCTGCTTTTCTTTTAATTGTAACCCAAAATTTGATAATCGTGCTCTTCTTGTTTGTCCGTGTTGTCCCGGACCGTAGGGTTTCCGATTTAATAATTTATCATACTTAGGGTTTCCGAAAATATTTGCACCAAATTTCCGTACCAATTTCCCCTTTGCACCTTGATTTTTAGCCATAAGAATATCTCTCCCTTTTATACTCTACGTCTTTTTGGTGGTCTGCAACCATTGTGGGGTAAGGGTGTTACATCTCTTATAGAGGTAATTTGAAGTCCAGCTACTGCTAACGCTCTGATTGCAGATTCTCTTCCCGAACCGGGACCTTTCACTCTAACATCAACTGAAGATAATCCAAGATTCATTGCTTCCGTTGCCGCTTTTTCTCCCGCCAAGGTTGCAGCATAAGCTGTGCTTTTTCTTGACCCTTTAAATCCCGATGTTCCAGCTTTTTCCCAAACCAATACATTTCCTAAAACATCTGTAATGGTAATATGGGTGTTATTAAAAGTCGCTTTTATATGAGCGACTCCCGCTTGATCGGATACTGATTTTTTCTTCTTTTTTCTTTTAATTTTAATATTTTTTGCCATGAATTAATCCTTATTTGACAGCCTCCTTTTTACCCATTCCAACCGTTTTCTTTCTTCCCTTTCGAGTTCTGGCATTGGTTTTTGTTCTTTGACCATTTACAGGAAGTCCCCGTCGATGTCTCAAACCTCTATACGTTCCAATGTCTTTTAAACGCTTTACATTCATTGCGACTTCAGATCGCAGTTCACCTTCCACTTTTATTTCAAGGTCTGTAATTGCTTTTCTGATTGCAATCACTTCCTTCTCTTTTAAATCTTGGACTCTGGTGCCTTGCTTTACACCTGCTTCATTGCAAATATGTTTTGCTTGAGTATGTCCAATTCCATAAACGTACCTCAATGAATACGCAATTTTTTTATTTCTTGGGATGTCCACCCCTGCTATTCTCGCCATAATTTATCCTTGCCGTTGTTTATGTTTTGGAATTTCACATATAACCATTACAACACGTTTCCGTCTTATAATTTTACATTTTGGACATAATTTTTTTACTGAAGGTCTGACTTTCAATTAAATCTCCTGTTTATCGATAGAGTCCTTTGTCTTTTTGAAGGGTGGGATACTTGTTTATTAAACGCTTTCATCTATGAGTAAAACAACTTCAATTTGAGTATGAATTGGTACTTAATATTCGAGCTATTCCAGATGTAATGGTAATAGTATGTTCAAAATGAGCACTTGATTTTCCATCAGCTGTCCGAATAGTCCATCCATCATTATCCGTTACAATTTCTTTCGCTCCTAAATTTATCATGGGTTCAATAGCGATACACATTCCTTCCCTTAATTTATAACCTTCACCGGGTTTTCCATAATTTGGGATTTGAGGATCTTCATGTAATTGAGTACCAATTCCGTGACCAACCAATTCCCTCACAACTGAGTAACCAAAGGATTCTACATAGGATTGTATTGCAAATCCAATATCTGAAACATGTTTCCCTGCTTGTGCTACTTCTATTCCAAGCATTAAAGATTGTTTTGTTACTTCCATCAGTTGTTTTTTTTCTGCTGGAATGTCTCCAATTGAAAACGTTCGTGCATGGTCTCCGTAATATCCCTGTTTTTCTGCTCCACAATCAACGCCTACAATTTGTCCTTCCTTTAACACTCTTGAATTAGGAATTCCATGTACCACTTCATCATCTACTGATACACAAAGTGTAGATGGGAATCCCCGATATCCTTTAAATGCAGGACGGGCATTTCGACTGCGGATATACTCCTCCGCTATTCGATCCAATTCAAGTATAGATTTACCGGGAATCATTTCCTTGGAAATCAAATCAAGAGTATCCGCCACAATTTGACAACTTTCAGCGATCAATTGAATTTCCCTTTCGGTTCTAATCCTCACCATCAGGAACGTCGCCTCCCTCTAATTCTACCTTTAGACAAAAATCCATCATAATGTCGCATCATAAGGTGAGATTCAATTTGCTGTAGCGTATCCAGTGCAACTCCAACAATAATCAACAAACTTGTGCCTCCAAAAAATGAAGCGAGGTCGTATCCAACATCCATTGCATTCATGAGGATGTAAGGGAAAATAGCAATAAATGCCAGAAATATTGATCCCGGTAAGGTGACACGAGTGAGTATGTTATCAATAAATTCAGCGGTCTTTTTTCCAGGACGCACCCCAGGTATAAACCCACCTTGCTGTTTCATAGTGGTTGAAACTTGCACAGGGTCAAATGCAATCGCTGTATAAAAATAGGTAAAGAATATGATCATAAGTCCAAAAACACTCCAATAAAACGGATGGTCAAAAGAAAACCAACGCATCACATTTTGCATGAACTCTGATTCACTAAAAAAGGTTGCAACCGTTGTAGGAATAAACATAACCGACTGTGCAAATATGATGGGCATCACCCCGGCAGTATTTACCTTCATGGGGATATGAGTAGATTGTCCTCCATAAATTTTTCTACCCACAACTCTTTTTGCATATTGTACTGGAATTTTCCTTGTCCCCTGTGTTAATAACACTACAAATCCAACGATTACAAACATGACTCCTATCAAAATAACTTCAGATAATATTCCTCTGATTCCTTGTTGAATGTAGGTTATTTCACTCAAAATCACATTGGGAAAACTAGAGACAATTCCCACCATAATGATTAAAGAAATTCCGTTTCCAATTCCTCTTTCGGTTATCCGCTCTCCCATCCACATCATTAAAATTGTCCCCGTTACTAAACTGATTATAGACGTAAACCTAAATAAAAATCCGGGATTAGGAACCACTTGTAACACACCACCTTGAACCGACGCAGTCATACTTTCTAAAAAGATTGCTACGCCATAAGCTTGTAGTGTGGAAATGAGAACCGTTCCGTATCGTGTAATTTGAGTAATTTTTTTTCTTCCATCTTCACCCTCTTTTTGAAGTCTTTGAAAATAAGGAACCACCGCTCCCATGAGTTGGATGATAATGGATGCTGATATGTACGGCATTATGCCTAAGGCAAATAAGGTTGCTTTTTGAAATGCTCCTCCTGAAAATAAATCATATAATCCAAACAAAGTATTTTGAAAATTTTGAATCGCTGCTCCCAACGCCTCTCCATCAATTCCAGGAATAGGTATGTGGGCACCCATTCTTACCACAATGAGGATTCCGAGCGTAAACAAAATTCTCATTCGTAATTCTGGAATATTTATGATATTTCGAATTTTTTCAATCACAGAACTTCTACGGTACCCCCGGCTTTTTCAATTTTTTCTTTGGCTGATTGACTCACTGCATGCACTTTGACATTTATGGGTGAATCAATGTCTCCATTACCCAGAATTTTAACCGGTGTTTTTAATGTCTTAATTTTCCCTTTTGAAACCAAAACATCAGGGGTAATATTTTTTAATTTCAATCCGGATAAGTCTTTTAGATTTATAATTTGATAAATTCGCCGGAAATAATGATTTGAAAAACCTCGTTTTGGAAGCCTTCTTGCTAAGGACATTTGCCCTCCTTCAAACCATGGACGACGCTTATTACCGCTTCTCTGTCCCGCACCTTTATGACCTCGACCCCCGGTCTTTCCCAAGCCAGATCCTTGACCTCTTCCTTTTCGCTTGGTCGATTTTGTGGATCCGACTGGCGGTTTTAATTCATCCAGTTTCATTTTATTTCCTCTACCTTGAGTAAGTAATCAATTTTGCTTATCATTCCTCTCATAGCTGGATTATCTTCTTGTTCAACTGTTTGTTGCAATTTCCTCAAGCCCAAAGCATTTAAAATAGCTCTTGCTTTTGGTTTATAACCAATTTGGCTACGAACTTGCGTAATTTTTAGAATAGTTTTTTTCTTCGGCATAACCTTATTAATTATATACTTCTTTTATCGAAATTCCTCTTTTAGCCGCAACACTTACTGCATCTTCCATGTTTTTTAACGCATTGATGGTAGCTCTCACCACATTTAATAGATTATTCGATCCTGTGATTTTTGTCAATATATTTTCAATGCCCATTTGTTCCATGACTGCACGAACAGCTGCCCCAGCGATGATTCCAGTTCCCGGAGACGCTGGTTTTAACATGACTCTACTGGATCCATGCTTACCGATTATTTTGTGAGGAACCGTACCATTAATGAGAGGTGCTTTGAATAAATTTTGTTTTGCGTTTTCTTTTGATTTTGATATGGCAGTAATCACCTCATTGGCTTTCCCTGTTCCCATACCAATATGCCCATGACCATCGCCAATGACGACCAAAGCTGAAAATCGTAACCGTTTGCCTCTGGAAGTAACTTTTGATACTCTGTTTATTTTAACAACTACTTCTTCTTTTAATTCAAGTTCTATTGGATTAATCATAAATAAAAAACCATAAGGATGTTATAAATTCAGCCCACCTTCTCTGGCTCCATCAGCCAAAGCCTTAATTCTTCCATGATATGGAAATCCATTTCTATCGAATACAACATAATCAATTTTTTGATCTTTTGCTCTTTCTGCCAAGGATTTACCAACGATGGAGGCAACTTTCACTTTAGAATCGGTAGGGTTAATTTTACTAACTAAAGATTGATTTTTAGATGATGCTGAAACCACAGTATTTCCTTCACTGTCATTAATGATTTGAGCTTCAATATGTTTATTACTACGAAATACACAAAGTCTATATCCACCGTTGATTTTTCTCAAAAGACCTTTACTTCTATTTCGCCTGCGTTGAAATCTTATTTTCTTCCGGACTAACTCACTCATGATTAACCTTCTGCTCCTCCGACAGTTTTTCCTTGTTTTTGCCGTACATATTCACCCTTGTAACGAATGCCTTTCCCTTTATACGGTTCTGGCTTTCTAAAGGACCGAATCTTGGATGCAACTTCTCCAACCAACTGTTTATCACATCCATTTACTGATATTTCTGTACGATTTGCACTAATTGTAATTCCTTTCGGGGTTTCAAAAAATATGTCATGAGAATACCCTAATTGCAAATGCAACCGAGTTCCCTGCATATTCGCTTGATATCCAACGCCACGAATTTCTAATGCTTTGAAAAACCCTTCTGATACTCCATGAACTGCATTGGAAATCAATTGGCGGATTGTCCCGTGCATTGATCGAAATTTTCTATCTTCAGATTTACGGGTGACTGAGATTTCGTTTTTATTAACGGCTACATCGATTCCTTTAAACATGGGTACGTTTAATTCACCTTTTGGTCCCAATACCTTGGTAACTTCATTAGCTAAGGTTACGGTTACAGATTCCGGAATATTAATTATTTTACTACCTATTCGCGACATACCATTACCAAACACTACAAAGATATTCACCGCCAATATTCAATTTTCGGGCAGTTTTATTTGAAATTACACCCTTTGAAGTGGACAATATTCCAACTCCAAGACCATCCAATACTTTGGGAATTTCATTAACACTCACATACAAACGACATCCCGGTTTGCTTTCACGTTTTATCCCGGAAATTACTGGATTGCCATGCACATCGTATTTCAAAAATATACGGATAAAATTTTTATCTTTCGAGGAGAAAAAAATGAAATCTTTAATATAGTGCTCTTCCTTTAAAATATATGCAATACGCTTTTTCATCTCCGAAGATGGGATATCCACCCAACGTTTTTCAGCCATAAATCCGTTCCGGATTCGAGTTAAAAAATCTGCAATTGGGTCTGTCATTGACATAATCTTCTCCTACCAACTTGCCTTGGTTACACCGGGGATTTCCCCCCTGAGAGCCATTTCACGAAAAACAATTCGAGACAATCCAAACTTTCGTAAATATCCTTTGGGCCTTCCGGTCAAGAAGCATCTATTTTTTATTCGGTTGGGATTGGATCGTAATGGCAATTCATGCAAAGTTTTCATGGCTTTACGCTTTTCATTCATGTCTAATTTAGGGTTTTTGATAATTGCTTTGAGTTCAGCACGTTTATTTGCATATTTATCAACCATTTTCTGTAGGTTCATTTCTCGAACAACCTTGGATTTTTTCGCCATTAGTTCTTTTCCTCTTTTTCTTTAGTTTTAACTGGTTTTTCTCTCAGTGGAAACCCGAACGATTTCAGCAACCAATAGCATTCATCATCGGTTTTGGCTGTTGTACCTATGGCAACATCTAAACCGCGAATGGTGTCAATATTATCATATTCAATTTCCGTAAATACGATTTGCTCTTTTATCCCAAAACTGTAATTTCCTCTTCCATCGAAGGATTTAAATGACAACCCTGTAAAATCTCTGGTTCTTGGCAGAGCAATAGAATTTAGACGTTCAAAAAACTCATACATTTTTCCCGACCTTAATGTTACTTTTGTCCCTACAGGAAATCCCTTTCTGATTTTAAAATTGGATACGTCTCTTTTGGCTTTAGTTACCACAGCTTTTTGCCCGGATATTGCTGTCAATTCCTTGACCGCACTTTCCAATGATTTAGCATTGGTTTTCGCGTCCCCGACACCCATATTTAAAGTAATTTTAGTTAATTTTGGCACTTGCATCGATGTCTTATATTTGAATTGTTTCATGAGTTTTTCAACCACCACATCATTATAATATTTTTTCAAAGCAGGTACATATCCATTTTGGGGACTTTTCACTTCTTTTTTTACAGATGGTTTTTTAGAACCTGATTTACTCTTTTGGTTATCTGTTTTTTTCTTAGCAGAAGCTGTTTTTTTCTTTTTTTCTTCAACCATAGTTTACTGTAATATTAAATATTTATTTCCGCCTTTGTCTTTTTATTCATTCTGACTTTTGTACCATCCGCTAAAAACTTATATCCAATCTTCGTCGGCTCTCCATTGTGAAGCACTACTACGTTTGACGAATGCAAGGCAGCTTCTTTTTCAATAAATCCTCCACTAGGATTTTCTTGTGTTGGTCTTGCAGACCTTTTAATGAGATTTACTCCTTCGATAATAAGTCTGCTTGTGTTTGGAAATATTTTAAGCACTTTTCCTTCCATGCCTTTATGATTTCCCTGGATAACCCTTACCATCATTCCTTTTTTTATTCTCATTACAAAACCTCCGGTGCCATGGAAACAATTTTCATATATCCAGCCTCTCTTAATTCACGGGCAATGGGACCGAATATCCGGGTCCCTCTCGGCTCACCGGCTTCCGTCAATAAAACCGCCGCATTGTCGTCAAACCTAATATAACTTCCATCACGTCGACGTATTTCTTTTTTTGTTCGTACAACCACGGCTCTTAAAACCTGCCCCTTTTTAACCATTCCGTTTGGTAATGCTTTTTTTATAGTAACAACCACCAAATCTCCTACTGTTGCATATCGTCGCTTACTTCCGCCCAATACCTTAAAACATAAAACTTCTTTTGCACCGGTATTATCTGCTACTTTTAATCTGGTTTCTTGTTGAATCACTTGATTGCTCCCAAGTCAACCGATTCTCTGATAATTTCGCTCACTTGCCATCGTTTGCGTTTACTCATTGGTTTTGTAGATACAATTTTAACAATGTCACCATCTTTTGGGACAACCGATGCGGTATGTGCCAAATATTTTTTATATCTCTTGATGTATTTTTTGTACATGGGGTGTTTTACCTGGCGGGTTACGTTCACCACAACGGTTTTTTCCATTTTGGTGCTGGTAACTTCACCAACTAAGGATTGTCTTTGTCTTATATCACTCATAAATTTCTATTTAACCTGTTCGGTTCGAATACCTAATCCAAATTCTCTTAATACTGTGTTAATTTGTGCAATCTCACGTTTTAATTCACGAATTTGCAACGGGTTTTCTATCTGCTGAAGTGCCTTCTGAAATCTCAAATTTTGTAGTGCCTCTTGGTTGTCGTTTAATTTGGTTTCTAACTCCACCTTCGACATCTCATTTAGTTGGGTTTTTTTCATTCTTAAAATTCCCTTCGCCCCACAAATCGTGTTTTTATAGATAATTTATGACTTGCATTCCTGCATGCTAACTCAGCAATTTCCTTCGGCACACCTTCGACTTCAAATAGAACCCGACCTGGCTTCACGACCGCCGCCCAGTATTCGGGAGCTCCCTTCCCTTTTCCCATTCTGGTTTCAGCAGGTTTTTTGGTAATGGGCTTGTCAGGAAAAATCCTAATCCACATTTTACCAACCTTTCGAACTTCTTTTGAAATAGTAATACGAGCGGATTCAATCTGGCGTGCAGTTACCCATCCACCTTCAACAGCTTTTAACCCATAACTTCCAAAAGCAACATAATCACCTCTCTTCGCCATTCCTCTTCTATGACCTCTGTGATGTCGTCTAAATTTTGATTTTTTTGGTTCTAACATGTAATCTTAGTGTTAAGCGTTACAAATCCATACTTTAATGCCAATCACACCATATTTCGTATGAGCCTCTGTCAGAGCATAGTCTATGTCGGCTCGTAGCGTATGCAATGGGACACTTCCATTCATAAATTTTTCACTTCTTGCAATTTCTGCTCCACCCAATCTTCCGGCAACATTGACTCGAATTCCTCTTGCTCCCATTCTCATAGTGGACTGTAAAGTTTTATTTACAACTCGACGATATGAAATTTTCTTTTGCAATTGGTGTGCAATATTGGCACCAACCAAGGCAGCATCTAATTCAGGTCGCTTTACTTCTGAAATATTTATTTGTATATCTTTTGGAGTTAATTGATTTAATTCCTTCTTTAAATGATTCACTTCTTCGCCACCCTTTCCAATAACAATTCCAGGTCGGGCAGTAAATATAGTTACAGTAACAACTTTAGACGTACGATTTATATCAACTTTTGCAATTCCTGCATTATTCAGTCGTGTTGCGATATATTTTCGAATTTGTATATCTTCAGCTAACCCTTCTTTATAGGACCCCTTTACGAACCAACTTGAACGCCAGTTTCTCCGTAAAGATAATCGAAAACCAACTGGATTTGTCTTTTGACCCATTATATCCTCCTATTCTTCACCATCAGAAATGACAATGGTTAAATGACTGGAAGGCTTTAGAATGCGTGAAGCTCTCCCTTGAGCCCTTGCCCTAAATCTTTTTTGAGCTGGACCACCGTTGACAAATGCAGTTTTAATACTAATGTTATTCGTAGGAATAGCTCCCCCTTCTTCTCCCTGCATCAAATTTGCTAAGGCAGACCGCAAGGTTTTTTCGATGACATATGCGGCTTTTTCTTTTGAAAAATGTAATACATTTAATGCGTGTTCCACTTTTTGATGTTTAACCAATTCTAAAGTTTTCCTAATTTTTCTAGGAGACTGCCTTATATATCGATTTGTAGCCGTCGCTTCCATCATTTTTTCCTGTCACCTGAATGTAATCTAAATGTTCGGGTTGGTGCAAATTCACCTAGCTTATGTCCTACCATATTTTCATAAATAAAAACAGGAATAAATTTATTTCCATTGTGAACAGCGATAGTATGTCCGACAAAATCAGGAGAAATCATGGACTGTCTAGACCAAGTTTTCAGAACTTTTTTCTTTCCACCTTCGTTCATAACTTTAATTTTTTTTAATAGTTTTGGACTCACAAATGGTCCCTTTTTTAATGATCGTCCCAAATCAATTTCTCCTTTTCACAATCATGGCATTGGATTTTTTGTTCCGCTGACGAGTTTTATACCCCTTTGTTGGTTTTCCCCAAGGTGTACATGGGTGTCTCCCCCCGGAAGACTTTCCTTCTCCACCACCCATAGGATGATCAACTGGATTCATAGCAACCCCTCGAGTGGATGGTCGCCGCCCTAACCATCTTGACCTACCTGCTTTTCCAAAAGATACTTGTTCATGGGTCCTATTTCCGACCTGACCAATGGTCGCAAAACATTTCATAGACACCATTCTCACCTCGCCTGACGGTAATTTCAAAGTAGTATATCCCCCTTCATGAGACATAATTTGAGCTACGGATCCCGCACTCCGGACCATTTGACCGCCCTTTCCCGGAATTAACTCAATATTATGAACCATCATTCCAGTAGGTATGCTTTCTAAAGGCAATGAATTACCAATTTTTAACGGAGATGATTTGCCAGCTAATACCTGATCACCTATTCTTAGACCAAATGGAGCAAGGATATAACGTTTATCTCCATCTGAATAAATAATAAGAGCAATGTAGGCAGATCGATTCGGATCGTACTCAATTGTGGATACATAACCAGGAATATCAAACTTATTTCTTTTAAAATCGATTAACCTGTACCGGCGGCGATGCCCACCACCCTTATGCCTGCATGTAATTCTTCCGTGATTATTTCTTCCACCTGTTTTTCTCAATGCAACTGTAAGCTTTTTTTCAGGCTTGGATTCGGTCAAGTCTGCGAAGTCAGGGCGAGATCCAAATCTACTCCCGGGTGTAACGGATTTTAACGTACGGATTCCCATAACTATCCTCCTGTGTCTCCACTCATTAAATCAATCGTAAAACCATCCTTTAGGGTTATTACAGCCCGTTTCCATCCTGATTTTCTCCCTGAGGTTCTAATCACCTTTCCTCCACTCCTAACCGTCATTTGTTTTAGTTTTCCTTTCCGATTCATGGTTGCAACTTTTTCAACTTCTACATCAAACTTTTCTTGGACTGCTTTTTTAATCTCAAGTTTATTAGACAAGGGATGTACCTGAAAAGCATACTTTCTTTCAGTCTCCTGAAGAATACTCATTTTTTCAGTAAAAAGTGGTTTAATTATGACTGATTGACTGTCCAATTTACCCATCCAATTTTTCGCTTAGTGCCACAATTGCATCTTGGTCAAATAGTAAGATTTCATGGTTAATAAAATCATAGGTGCTAGCTGAATCAGCAGTTGCAACATTCACTTTCGGAAGATTTCGAACCGATAATACAATATTTTTATCCGATGTGGCTGTCAGAACTAAAACTTTTCTATTCTGGAGCCCCAATGAAGATAAAAGCTGGAAAAACACTGATGTTTTAGGCTCAGACTGATTGAACTTATCTATAATCTTAATTTCCCCTTTTGATGCTTTATGGCTTAGCACACTTTTTCTGGCTAATTGTTTCATCTTCTGAGGCATATTTTTCTTGTAAGCGTGAGGTTCAGGGCCAAATACTGTACCGCCCCCTTTCCAAAGAGGAGAACGTATTGTACCGGCTCTTGCTACACCCCTTCCTTTTTGCCTCCATGGTTTTTTTCCGCCCCCTTTTACCATGCCTCTTGATTTAGCTGAGTGAGTCCCTTGCCTACGGTTATGCAATTCTTGAACCACAGCTTGGTGAACCACAGCTTCATTTGGTTCAATCTTAAACACCTTATCGCTAACTTTAATGACAGAACCTTTTGTTCCATCTGAATTTGTTATGTGTAAATTCATTATTTAGTTACAGAAACTCTATTATTATTCGCTCCTGGAACCGCACCTTTTAGGTAAAGTAAATTATTTTTAGAATCTACTTTTATAACTTCAAGGTTTTTCACCGATGCTGTTTTTCCCCCATACCTTCCAGCCATTTTCATACCCTTAAAAACCCGTGAGGGGTCCGATGCCTGCCCAATGGAACCAGGATGACGCAAATATTCAGTTTGGCCATGCGTTTCAGGTTGACGTTGAAAATTATGCCGCTTTATGACTCCTGCAAATCCCCTACCTTTTGAGGTGCCGCTTACATTTACAAAATCACCTTCATTAAATATTTTAACATTAAATTGTTGCCCCATTTTATAATCATAACCCTCCACCTTTTCAAACTCTTGAACCCATAATTGTGGTGCAACACCAGCTTTTTTAAAATGTCCTTTCAAGGGTTTTGAAGTTCGATTATTTTTCCGCTGAAACATTCCTATTTGGACTGCATCATACCCATCATGCGTTTTTGATTTAATTTGGGTAACATTACAAGGACCCGCTTCTACAATAGTTACAGGAATTAAATATCCTTCATCATCGTATATTTGAGTCATGCCAATTTTTTTTCCGATTAATCCACGCATTATTATACTTTTATCTCAATGTCAACACCTGCAGGTAAATCAAGCTTCATAAGCGATTCAACCGTTTTGGGTGTACTATTTAAGATATCTACCAATCGTTTATGGATTTTAGTTTGAAATTGCTCTCTCGACTTTTTGTCAACATGAGGAGAGCGGAGTACGGTATAAATTGTTCTTCGAGTTGGTAAAGGAATCGGTCCCGAAATAACGGCACCGGTAGATTTAGCAGTTTTTACGATTTTTTCTGTTGATTTATCCAGCAGAATATGGTCGTATGCTTTCAAGCTAATTCGTATGGTTTGATTCGCCATTAATACTAATCACTAATACTGGTTACGACACCTGCACCTACAGTGTGACCACCCTCACGAA
>CAZBZK010000018.1:0-22016 GCA_964496365.1 uncultured bacterium | reverse complement strand
CTAGGATTCCATACAGAACTCATAAATTTATCCAGTCGCATATTCAAAATTCAACGGTCACCTTGAGTAAGCTTTAGGGAGTAAAGCTGTTATGGAAAGGTGGCTACAAAACCCTTTTTGTCATACCCGTGAAGACGGGTATCCATTTTTTCACACAAGTCTCTTTTCGATAACGATCCTCCTGTGTCGAAACTACTCAGAGAGACATTTTTAGAAGTATTTTCATCCCTGTCATCTTGGGTAACAAAGCAACGTGTTACCTGTCAACCGTAACTTTAGTATAGGTGGATCGAAAGATTGAAAACACTTCATGTCCCATTGAGTAGCGAAGCGTTATCGAAATGTGATATAACCCTTGTCATTGCAATACCAATTTATCGGGAGAAGCAATCTTTTCAAACTTGCTCAAGCAACATAATGTTCTCATCCCACCAAATTCTGAAGATTTCTTCATTTCATTCGCAATGACAAAACAATTATTCTTCTCCAATGAGGTGAAGATACCGAAGGCAAAGGGGGGATTTAGATTCAACCAGAAAGTACTCCATTTAATCCCCTTTTTAAGAATGATAAGTAGAGAAAACTAATTCTTGTACCGTGGAAAGGACTCGAACCTTCACGCCCAAGGGGCACCAGATCCTAAATCTGGCGTGTCTACCAATTCCACCACCACGGCAAGTTTTAATTATACTCTTGAATATCCTTTGGATAAAAGTTGATTTAATTTTTTATATTTCACAAATATTTTTTCACCGGAAGGACTTATAACTGGAATTTTTTCATTTCTTCCAATTTTTTTATCCGCTTTAATTGGAGATTTCACTGGTTGTGGAGGTCTTTGTCCACTTCCAGAGGGAGAAGGTTCGGGGGTAGATTGAATTCCCATACCTTCCGTGTTATCATGTCGAACTCTCACATTCCTGTCTCTTTGTTGGATTTGAGGTGCATGTTCCATCCCATGAAGTTGAGTTCGAAAAAGTCTTTGAACCGTCTTTTGATTCATATCTTTAATCATATCTTGAAATAAATGAAATCCCTCTGATTTGTATTCAAGCAATGGATCTTTTTGTCCATAAGCTCTCAGATTTATTCCTTCACGAATCTGATCCATTCCATACAGATGATCTTTCCATTGTTCATCAATGGTTCGTAAAATGACAAATCGTTCAAATCCTCTCATGATTTCCTCATTCAAAAGGGATTCTCTTTCATTGTAAACAGATTCTGCTTGAGAAATAATAAATTCACTCACATCATCTGCATTCATTTCAGCATGATTAATTTTTGAATGAAGGGTATCAATATTTAAGTCCACCAATAAATGAGATGCACAGTTTTGTTTTAAATGTTCCCATTCCATTTCTTCGAAATGTTCGAAATCCTGAGATTCTAATTCATCCTCAACAAATTCATGGATGAATTCTGAAACCATATTTCGGGTATTATCACCTTTTAGAGCTTTATCTCTTAAATTGTAAATCACTTGTCTTTGTTGATTCATCACATCGTCGTATTCTAATAATTGTTTTCGAATACCAAAATTTCTTCCTTCCACTTTTTTCTGAGCATTTGCAATGGCACGAGTGACCATCTTTGCCGTAATAACTTCACCTTCTTCCACACCCATTCTGTCCATAATGGATGCCACACGGTCACTATTAAAAAGTCGCATCAAGTCATCTTCAAGGGATAAATAAAATCTGGAGGAACCCGGATCGCCCTGTCTGCCTGAACGTCCACGAAGTTGTAAATCAATTCTGCGTGATTCATGTCTTTCGGTACCCAATATATGGAGTCCACCCAATGATTTGATTTCCTCTCCGCCTAATTTAATATCGGTTCCCCGACCCGCCATATTGGTTGCGATGGTTACGGCTCCTTTTTGTCCTGCTCTAATGACCACTTCTGCTTCTTGTCTATGTTGTTTAGCGTTTAACACATTATGAGGAATTCCTTTTCGTTTTAACATTCTTGATAATAATTCTGATACTTCAACCGAGACGGTTCCAACCAATACCGGTTGTCCGTTTTTATGACAATTTGTTATTTCTTCAATCACAGCATTATATTTTTCACGTTTGGTTTTGTAAACAAAATCGTCTCGGTCGTCTCGAATAATGGATTGATGAGTTGGAATTACCGTTACATCCAGCTTGTAAATAGATCCCAATTCTTCAGATTCGGTTTCGGCGGTTCCTGTCATTCCGGATAATTTATCATACAATCGAAAATAATTTTGAATGGTAACCGTGGCTAATGTTTGGGTTTCCCTTTCAATGGCAACATTTTCTTTAGACTCCAATGCTTGGTGTAATCCGTCACTATAACGCCTACCAGGGAGGACCCTTCCCGTAAATTCATCCACAATTTGTACCTTATTATCCTGTACTACATATTCCACATCTTTTTCGTATAAAGTAAATGCCCTTAATAGCTGATTTAGGTTGTGAATTTTTCCACTTCGTTCTGCATGAAGATGGTAGGCTTTCTCTTTTTCCTGAGCAACTTGAGTTGCCGAAAGCTGGTCATTTTTCTCTATTTCAGAAATCATGTCCCCTAAATCAGGGATCACAAACATTTCAGGATTATTAGGAGATAAGACTTGTCTTCCTTTTTCTGTGATATCAATTGTGTGAGATTTTTCATCCACGCTAAAAAATAAATTTTCGTCCACTTCATGGAGTTTTTTATCCCGCATATAATCCGACTCTACCTTCGTTGCGAGCTTAATAGTCCCGGACTCCTGAAAAATTTTCATCAATTTTCGGTGTTTGGGTAATCCTCGTCTTCCTTGCAAAAGTTTCAAACCTGCTTCATCATCTTTTTCTTCGTCTAACAGTTTTTGGGCTTCATTGACCAATTCCGATACCAAAGCATTTTGTTTTCGAACTAAATTTTGGATTAACGGTTTTAATTCTGAAAACGTTTTATCCACAGGTGCATCAACTGACCCTGAAATAATTAAAGGGGTTCTTGCTTCATCAATCAGTACACTGTCCACTTCATCAATTACCGCAAAGGCGTGTCCTCTTTGAACTTGGTCGTTTGCTTCTAAAGACATATTATCCCTCAAATAATCAAATCCAAATTCGTTATTTGTTCCGTAGGTAATGTCGCAACTATAAGCTTGCCTTCGCTGATCATTTTCCATGGTATTCAAAATAAAACCCACTGTGAGTCCTAACCGTTCGTACACTTTGCCCATCCATTCCGCATCCCGACGGGCTAAATAATCATTCACAGTTACAATATGAACACCTCTACCTGTAAGTGCGTTGAGAAAAATCGGCATGGTCGCAACCAAAGTTTTGCCTTCACCTGTTTTCATTTCGGTAACGCATCCTCGATGCAATACCAATGCTCCGATAATTTGAACATCATAAGGAATCATCTCCCAGGTTATTTCTTGACCTGCGGCCATCCAAGATGATCCACATAACCGCCTGCATGTTTCTTTGACCATGGCAAATGCTTCAATCAAGTAGGAGTCCAATAATTTTTGTTCCGACTCAATCATTAATTTTTTTAGCTCATTGGAATCGGTGTTTTTTGCTTCCAATTCCTGTTTGTATTTATGAATTGAAGATGCAATTTCCTCCTTTATTTGCTCTGTTCTGGCTTTTAGTTCCTCATCTGATTTATCTTTTAACGTTTCAGCAAATGAGTTGATTTCATCCACCTTTGGCATGAGTTGTTTAATTTCTCTGTCAGATCGAGAACCAAATACTTTTTTTAAAATATTTTGTAACATATTAACTCAATTTAGTTTTCCATTGGACTCCAGAAAATCCTTAAATACAGAATCTAAAATACCGTTTACAAATCTGGGACTATCATCAGTACTGAATTTTTTTGCCATTTCTATGGCTTCCGAAATAGATACTTTCGGTGGTACATCCTCAAAATAAAAAAGTTCACACACTCCGATTTGGAGAATTAAATTATCCAAAATTGCAATTCTACCTATGTCCCAATTATCGAGGAATTTTGAAATGGTGTCCTCTAAAAATGTTTTTTTTTCTATTACCTTTTTAAATAGTGATGATGCAAAAGATCCCAAGGGTTCATCTAAGGAACATCTATGCAGAATATCATTAATGACTTTTTCACTGGGATCATTTGACATTTCCAGTGAATATAGACCTTTAAACACACATTCCCGTGCTTTTCGACGAGGATGAAATCTCGAAGATCGATCTTTTGATTCCAGAACTAAATCGTTTGACATGTGAATAAATTAAATCTCGAATAGCCAATTAAAAGGATCATTTTTGATCTCTTTTTGAATCCCATTAAGTTCGTTATTTAATTTTTGGGTCATGACTCCGATTTTATTCTCATTGATTATCCCCACCGAATCATCAGATGTGATTTCACCTATGGGAGTGACAGACACTGCAGTTCCTGTACAAAATACTTCATCCGCTGTCATCATTTCTTGTAACGAAATGGGTCGCTCTTCCACGTCCAATCCCAATATTCCATCTGCGATTCTTAGAACTGAATCTCTGGTAACTCCCGGAAGAATACTACCACCTAAGGGTGGTGTGGAAACGATTTCGTCTTTTATAATAAATAAATTAGCCGATCCTACTTCCTCGATGGAGTCGTTATCACCTGCATTCAGATAAATTACCTCATCAAATCCTGATGATTTTGCTAGTTTTTGAGGGTAAAGAGATGCAGCATAATTTCCAATGGTTTTAAAATTTCCCACCCCTCGTGGAGCCGCCCGATGAAATTGTCTGGTTACTCTTAAATTCAAACATCGAATCCCGGATTTAAAATAGGGTCCAACTGGAGACACATAAATCAGGAACGTGTAGGAGGGAGCAGGAGCTACGCCAAGCACCGGTCCCGTTCCCCAAATTATCGGACGAATATAAAGACTGCCTTTATCTGTGGGTGGAATAAATTCAATATTGTCTTTAATCACTTGTTTTAATCCATCCATAAATAGACCTGATGGTACAATGGGGATACAAATTCTTTCAGCCGAAAGTGTGGCTCGTTCAATATTCTTTTCAGGTCGAAACAAAACAATCCTATCTTTCATGGTGCGAAATGCTTTCATTCCTTCAAAAATTCCTTGTCCATAATTCAGTACTCCAGCGGCAGGGGACATGGAAATATTCCCAAACGGTGACAATTTTCCTTCTGACCAGTTTTGTCCATCATCGCATGTAGAAATAAACATGGATTTTGTAGGGGTTAAGCTAAAGGTTAATGAATCCCATTCAATTTTTTTCATATTCATGTTCTATTAATTTTCCTCCACTAAATATCTTGATATAACCAATTCTTGAATTTCAGATGTTCCTTCATAAATTTGGGTAATTTTTGCATCTCGCATCAACCGTTCCACCCCATATTCTCGCATATATCCGTAGCCACCATAAATTTGAACACAATCCCGGGATGCATCCACCGCCAATTGTGATGCAAAAAGTTTAGCCATGGCTGCTTCTTTTGCAAAATCCATTTTTGATTCCTTTAATTTTGCGGCTTTCCAAATTAACAAACGAGCTGCTTCCTCCTTGGTGGCCATTTGAGCTAACTTACTTTTAATCGCTCCGAAATGAGTTAGTGTTTTATTAAATTGTTTTCTTTCTTTAGCATAAGCCAAACTTTTTTCCAATGAAGCTCGGGCAATTCCCAATGCTTGGGTTGCGATTCCAATCCGTCCACCATTGAGAGTTTTCAAAGCGACTCGAAATCCTTCACCTTCTCCGTGGATTATGTTTTCTTTTGGTACTTTACAATTTTCGAAATAGAGTTCGCAGGTGTCGGACCCTCGAATACCTAATTTATCTTCTTTTTTACCCGTGGAAAACCCGGGAGTGTTTTTTTCTACAATAAAGGCTGAAATCCCTTTATATCCTGCATCCTTTTCCGTGACACAAAATACAATAACAATATCCGAGGATTTTCCATTGGTTACCCAATTTTTGGTTCCGTTTAAAATGTAGGAATCCCCCACTCGTTCCGCTCTGGTTCTCATATTACTGGCATCAGATCCGGATTGAGGTTCACTCAAACTAAAAGCACCTAAATATTCGGCACTAGCTAATTTGGTTAGATATTTTTCCTTTTGAAGGTCCGTGCACCAATCTATAAATATTTGGCACACCAATGAATTATTTACGGACATAATAACACCGGCAGACGCATCCACACGGGATATTTCTTCCATAGCTAAAACATAACTTATTGTATCCATTCCAGCACCATTCCAATGTTCCGGAACCATCATTCCCATAAATCCCAATTTTCCCATTTCTTTGATTTCATTTATAGGAGTAATACTTTTTTCATCTCTCTCAATGACTCCCGGTTCCAGATGAACTTCTGCAAATTCTTTGGCAGTTTTTCTAACTAATTCTTGTTCTTCAGTTAAATTTAGATTCAAGTTAATCATATTTATAAAACCCATTTTTAGTCTTTCTTCCCAAACAACCAGCAGTCACCATTTTCTTTAACAGAGGACAAGGTCTATATTTGTCTTCTCCTAAATCACGGTGAAGAACTTCAAGAATTGATAAACATACATCAAGACCAATGAGGTCAGCCAACGCCAAAGGTCCCATAGGATGTGCCATCCCCAAACGCATGATGTCATCAATAGCTTCTTTCTCAGCAACTCCTTCCATGAGGCAAAATATAGCTTCGTTTATCATAGGAGCTAAAATACGGTTTGCAACAAACCCAGGAAAATCATTACATAAAACTGGATTTTTACCCATGGATTCTGAAAGAGATATGACCTGTTGGGTTACTTCATCTTCTGTCAAATGTCCTCGAATTACTTCCACTAGTTTCATTACTGGTACCGGATTCATAAAATGCATCCCGATGACCTTCCCGGGGCGTGAAGTGACCGATGCAATTTCCGTTATAGAAATGGATGATGTATTGGTCGCTAAAATTGCGTTTTCATTGCAATGTGTGTCCAATTTCCTAAATATTTCTCCCTTAATTTTTCGATCTTCAGAGGCAGCCTCTATAACCATATCAGCTGACTTCAAGTCTTCTAATCTGGTTGTACAGGAAATATTCTCTAAAGTATTTACTTTATCCAATTCTGAGATGTTCCCTTTTTTTATTTGACGGTCTAAATTCTTGTCGATGGATGAAATTCCTTTAGATACTAAATCTTCTTTTATGTCCATCAACAAAACAGAATACTTTGAAAGAGATGCTACATGAGCAATCCCACTACCCATGGTTCCGGCACCTACCACTCCTATTGTATTCATGATATCCTCTCTATGATAAGTGCAGAAGCCTCTCCACCACCTATACAAAGCGTAGCCAGTCCAAAGCGTCCATTTACTCTTTCTAAACTGTGAATTAACGTAACTAAAATCCGAGCCCCGGAAGCACCAATTGGATGACCTAATGCAATAGCTCCTCCGCAAATATTTACCTTGTTATCATCAAGACCAAACTCATCGATAGCAGCTATAGCAACGGGAGCAAATGCTTCATTTATTTCCCATAAATCAATATCATCCTTACTCAACCCGGCTTTGGAAAGAACTTTGGATATTGCTTTTATGGGAGATGTAGTGAACCACTCCGGATCATGAGCAGCAGAAGCCTGTGCCACCACCCTCGCTTTTGGCTGAAATCCATTCTTCTCTGTGAATGTTGACGAAGCCAATAAAACTTCCGCCGCTCCATCATTAATTTTAGAAGCGTTCGCTGCAGTTATTGTGCCACCTTTTTCAAATGCTGGTTTCAAATTTTTCATCTTCTCAAAATTTGCTTTTTGCGGTTCTTCATCCTGATCTATAATCAGCGGATCCCCTTTTCGTTGAGGGACAGACACCGGAATAATCTCGGCAGAAAACCATCCTGATTTATGGGCTTTTATGGCTCTGTTGTAAGATTGTTCTGCAAATTGATCCTGTTTTTCTCTGGATATTCCATTTTTTTTAGCCAGCATTTCTGCGCAATTTCCCATATGTTTATCATGGTAAGCATCCCACAATCCATCTTTAATCATACTATCCAAAAGTGAGCCATGACCCAATCTATATCCGGTTCTCGCTTTGGGTAGAAGATAGGGAGCCATGGACATATTCTCCATTCCGCCTGCAATAATTACATTAGCATCTCCTGTCTCTATGGATTGCGAACCCAACATGACAGCTTTCAAGCCCGAGCCGCACATTTTATTGATAGTAAGGCATTCCACAGAATTGGGCAAGTCTGCTTTTAGGGCTGCCTGTCTGGCAGGTGCTTGACCCAATCCCGCTGGTAACACATTACCCATGATTACTTCATCAAATTGTGATGCTTCAATCCCGGAACTCTCAACCAATTTTCTTATTACAATCGCTCCTAGTTCAGGAGCATCAATAGACGATAGTCTTCCGTTAAATGAACCCACTGGAGTTCTTTTGGCGGCTAAAATGTAAATGTCATTATTCATTTTATAATAGAGTATAAATCACGATATTTTAATTAATAATTCCAATTTTTCGAAGACGTTTATGGGAAATCAGTGAATGACTTTGTCATTTTATTATAGTCAAATTATATTAAAGATCATCTTCTTGGTTTGGTGTATAATCACCTATATACAGTAAGTTCCTTTGTTTCAAAATTACTGGAAAATCAAAAAATAGGATTTAATTTTCAGCGCTCAATTTAATAAAAACTCATTATCGTGACATAGAGTTTTAGAGTCCTTTTTTAACCAAATTAAGTGATAATATGGAGCATAACCGAATCAAATTGTCAATTTCTTCAGAATAAGAGACAATGTGAGTTTAGCATTTTAACTCACGACATTTAGATAATTATTTCTATCTTTACAATGGATTATGATGAGCGAAAAACTGAGGAAACGACCCCTTATTAACCAACAATAAATTCAATCTTTAAATTTTAATCTATCTAAATAATATTTATCAAAAGCAGCCAATAAACTTTCCTGACCGGAATAGGGAGCAGGTGAATATTTTTTAGACTGAATCCCCAATTGAGACAATTCTGTAATTTTCCAGTCTTGTTTGTTTGTCTTGTCCCAAAACCGTATCGCATCTTTTGTGTTATATTTGTCGGAAAGAACAATCTCTTTTGTAAAAAGCCAAGAACAATTCACCTTACATTGATTCACTCCCATGGGGGAAACCGTGTGAACCATGACGTATTCAGGATGGAGACTCAACATCATATTTGGAAAAATGGAGTAATAATAAACACGACTCCGATCTTTTCCTTTAATATTTTTGAAGGGCGGACAGCAAAACTCTCCGCTGGACGAAATGGTTTTTTTGTTTTTATTAAAATCCATAAATCCACCCAAAACCGGTCCGGAATGGAAATCATTTCGTCCTCCCAAATAGTGATGAATTTCTGCAAGTTGGGGATGCAAAATTGGGCAATGATAACATTCTGAATAATTCTGAATAACCAATTTCCAGTTTCCTTTTACTTCATATTCTATGGTTTTTTTAATCTCCAATTTATCCATCATCCAAGGTTTTAATCGTTTTCCTAAAGCATTAATAACCTTATGAAGAGGATCAGGTTTTTCAGATAAATTTACAAAGACAAATCCTTCCCAATCTAAAACTGAAACAGGATGAAGTGAATAATCGTTCATTTTAAAACTCGATACGCCATCCATGTGAGGAGCTCCGATTAATTTCCCCTTTAAATTATATGTCCAACCGTGATAACCGCATTGGATGGACTTTGAAAATTGACCTGATGAACTTTCACATATTCGAGTACCACGGTGACGACATATATTAAAATGAGCTCTCATGTCCCCATTATCATCTCGGAGAATAATGATATTTTCGTTCCCTATATTCATAACTTTAAATTGTCCACTCTCTTTAAATTCCGATGAGTGTCCCGCACATATCCATTCATTCAGGAAAATATTTTCATACTCAATTTTCAAGATGTCAGGGTTGACATAATAGTTACGTTTCAGCGTATGAGCCCCTTTTGGTAGGGTATCGGCTGTTTTCCGAAACGTCATTTATTTAAAATTTCTCGAGCCACATTTAAACCATTAGCTCCATGAAGTCCACCGCCGGGATGAGTTCCTGATCCACAAAGGAATAAATTTTCAAATGGCGAATTGTAATGTGAATATCCTAACATTGGTCTCATAATCATTAATTGGTCTAATGTCATTTCACCGTGATTTAAATTCCCTTCTGTAAGTCCAAATTGATGTTCTAAATCTACCGGTGTTACAACCAGCGATGAGTCAACGATAGACGAAAACCCGGGTATGACAGTTTCTAAAATTCGAATCACATTATTTTTCAATTGTTCTTTTAATTCCTTTGACCAATGTTGATTTCGTAAATGGTAAGGTGCATATTGAACAGTGGTTGATAAAACATGCTTTCCTGTTGGAGCAAAATTAGGATAATTTATGGTTGGGATCACAAACTCTAACACGGGATTTTCTGAAATGTCTCCGTACTTAACCGAATCAGATGCTCGTTCTATATATTCTATGGAGGGACTGATTGAAAAGACCGTATCCATTTGATTTTCAGAAATTCCTTTGATTTCTGGAAGTGTGTTCAATGCAAAATGAATTCGAGCTGTACTTCCCCGGTACTTGATGTTTTTTAATTGGGTTCTAAAAATAGGATTCAATTGGTCCAAGCCAATAAGATAGTTAAATGTGTTTTGAGGATCCAACCCCGAGATAAATAATTCCGCTGAAATATATTCTCCCGTAGATAAGGTAACGCTATCACATCGATAGTTTACAATATTGATGGAATTTACTTTTGATTTGGTTCGGATGTTTACACCTTTGGACTCACAATAATTTCCTATGGATTCCGCTAATTTGTGTGTTCCACCGTTTATGAAACTTTTGTTGAAAATCACCCCATTACCATATAAATGTTGATGAAGAAAATTCAAACCTGTTCCCGCTGCAAAAGGTCCATGGGAAAGATGACGAATTCCTTTAGATGATAACATTCCCCTTAGCAATGGGGTCTCGAACCATTCATCCATCAATTCCGGCATCATCATGGGCATGACTCTTATTAAATCCACAACATTCCTAGAACCTTTTTTTAACAAAGTTGGGAATAAGGAGCTCATTGACAAAACATTTTTCATGGTAAAATCGTGGATATTCACCAAAGTTTTCTGGGATAGTTTTTCCAATAAAGGACTGAGATTATTAACCAACTTTGAAAACGAAACCCAATTTTTTGCATCCTGTTTTGAATGAAAAGCAATAGATTCTGAAGTTTTTTCTGCATCAGTATAAAAATAAATTGGATTATCTGTCTTGTCTAAAGCAATTTGGGTTAAATTGGTTGAATCCATTTTTAACGCACCAGAAGACAAATTAAATTGTTTAAAAATTCGAGGGTCAATCCAGGGCAAATAATCGTGGATTAAATTACAAGTAAATCCCGGAGAGAATTCAAGAGACGAGGTCATTCCTCCTACCTCATCCAAAGACTCCAAAACTAACACATTTCTCCCAGCTTTTCCCAAAGATGCAGCGGTAATCAGACTGTTGAGTCCTCCCCCGATGATAATGATTTCGTGTTGTGCCATTACCAATCCTTCAAAATCTTTTTCGCTGCCATTTCTCCCGGAGAACCGGTTATTCCTCCTCCCGGGTGAGTTCCGGAACCACATTGATAATAATGTTTAATCGGTGTTTTATAATGTGCCCATTTAGCAGCAGGACGCAGTGAAAATAATTGTTGTAATGAAAGTTCTCCCTGAAAAATATTTCCCTCAGTCAATCCAAATGTGGATTCTAAATCAAAGGGAGTCAAAATTTGTTTATGCAAAATAATATCCCGAATATTGGGGGCATATGACTCGATTGCCTTGATCACTGTATGTCCAAATTCTTCTCGATTTTGATCATTCCAGCCTCCTTTTAATTTGTAGGGTGCATATTGAACAAAACAGGACATGACATGTTTTCCCTTCGGTGCCATATCAGGATCTAAGACTGAAGGCAAAATAATATCAATATATGGTTTTTTAGAGAAATTTCCATATTTCGCATCATCAAAAGCCCGTTCTAAATAATCATAGTCAGGACTGATAGAAATGGCTCCTTTTAAATGAGATCCTTCACCGGGGAGACACGTAAAATTGGGTAATCCATCCAAAGCTAAATTTACCTTTCCTGAAGAACCACGAATGCGGAAATTTTTTATATCAGTTACAAATTGAGATGGTAAATCTTTTTCATTTACCAAAGATAAAAAAGTAGTTTTCGGATCCAACCCAGAAATGACAATTTCAGATTGAAATTCATCCCCATTTTCTAAAGCAACTCCAACTGCTCTATTATTTTTTAATATGATTTCTTTTACCGGTGCTTCTGTTTTAATGTGCGTACCGAAATGTTCTGACGACCTAGCAATTGCCTTGCTGATGGCTCCGGTCCCGCCTCTTTGAAAACCCCAAGCACGAAATGCACCGTCTATATCACCCATATAATGATGCAGCATTACGTAAGCAGATCCAGGGGATTTTGGTCCCATAAACGTTCCTATAATTCCACTGGCAGACATGGTGGCTTTTAAAGGTTCAAACTCAAACCATTCATCCAAAAAATCTGCAGAACTCATGGTCATTAATTTTAGTACATATTCTATTTGTTCGTTTGATAATGATTTAAAATGAAGGAATAATTTTCTAAGTGCATTCAAATCTGAAAAATTGGGACGAATTGCATTGGGGGCTATGGTTTCCAAAATGGGTCGTACGGCTAATCCTATCTGACTCATAAGTGATCCGAATCTACCATAAGTTTCAGCGTCTCGAGGAGAATGTCTATATAATTCACGATAGGTTTGATTTCCATCAGACGTTCGAAATAAATAGTCATTTTCCAAGGGTGTGAATGTGCTTTCTAAAGGTAAAATTTCCAACCCGAATTTTGGGAGCATTAATTCCCGAATGATATTCGGTTTCATGAGACTTACCACATAAGAACAAACCGAAAATTTAAAACCGGGAAATATTTCTTCTGTAACAGCTGCCCCTCCTAACACATGACGTCTTTCCAATACTAAAACGGATTTTCCCGCCCGGGCTAAATAGGCACTTGCAGTTAGACCGTTATGTCCACCTCCAATAACAATGGCATCGTATTTTTTCATTTTGGACAACTCCGTTTTCGAACTGGATTGAAAAAGGGAGTCTTAACCACTCGTGCAGGGGTAAGTTTCCTAAAGTGTTCCACAGTTAATTCAAAATCGAGTTTTGTCCCGATTTTTGAATATTTGGCTTCTACATGAGCCAAAGCAATATATCGTTTAAGGAGGGGAGACCAGCATCCACTGGTTGCATAACCAATCTGTTTTTTATTCTTGTAAATGGGGGTGCTGGTTCGCCATGCAACCGTGGGTAATCCGGGTGGGAGTCCAATTTTTTTAAAATGGGATTCTAATGGAATCCAATCAATTTCAATACCTATGAATTTCCACAATGAGTGTTTCATATTTTCAATTTTCAGTGCTCGCTTTCCTATAAAATCAGTCTCATTAAATTTCACGGTCCATCCTAATCCTAATTCAAAAGGTGATGATTTTTGATTTTCGATGATTGCATGTCTGGATGAAATGTAATCCACGTCCAATAAAATCAATCCAGCTTCAATTCGTGCGATGTCTAGAGCATGAAGTCCTGCAGGAGTTAAACCAAATGGTTTCCCTTTTTCAATGATACGGTCCCAAATGAAAAGGGCATCATTTGCATTCATCCAAATTTCGTAACCTAAGTCACCGGTATATCCAGTACGGGAAATGGACACAGGAATGTCTCCGATTTGTGTGTTCATCGTTTGGAAAAATGTTAAATCATTTAAAGAATCTGTTGTGATGGCATTTAAAATACATCTCGAATTGGGTCCTTGAAGAGCCAGAGCCGCCGTTGTGTGGGAAACGTCCGTTACGGATACATCAAACCCATGGGAGTTACACAATAACCACTCCAAATTTGGTTCAGCACTAGTTAATCGAAATTTTTCCTTTGACAATCTTTGAACGGTTCCATCATCAATTTGTTTTCCATTTTCATCACACCAAGGAGTGTACATAACAAACCCAATTTTACACGCCAAAACATTTCGAGTTACTAAGTAATTCAAAAATCGGTGTGAGTCAGGTCCTTCGATAATGTATTTACATAATGGAGTTATATCAAATAATGCGGCTTTTGTGCGGATGGCAAAATATTCGTACTCATGGGTAAGTTCATATTTTGTTGCAGATAAATAACCTGACCATGGTCGCCATTCTTGAGATTTATTTAATGTTGAAGTTCGTTCAAAAAATGGAGAAATCCTCAATTCCGTATGAGCATTAAAATGTTGTGGATGCAATGTATTAAACCAGATGCAAATAAAGATTTAAACCCTTCAAAATATTGTAAAAACACTCAAGGTGATTTAGGGTTTGGAATCCAACGTATAATAGGCTTCGATGATATTTTTTACTAATTTATGACGAACCACGTCTGACTTATCTAATTGAGTGAATCCGATACCATCTATATCATTTAAAATGTCCATGACTTGAAGCAAGCCGGAATCAGATTTTCTGGGTAGGTCGATTTGGGTGATATCTCCGGTGATGATTGCTTTTGAATTGACACCCAATCGGGTGAGAAACATTTTCATTTGCATCGGTGTGGCATTCTGGGCTTCATCCAAAATCAAGAATGCATTATTTAAGGTTCGCCCCCGCATATAGGCTAATGGGATGATTTCGATTATATTTTTTGCCAATAATGGATTTAACCTCACCTTCGGTAACATATCACCCAATGCGTCATAAAGTGGTGCTAAATAAGGATCTACTTTCTCTTTTAAATCTCCCGGCAGGAAACCCAAACTTTCGCCCGCCTCTACAGCAGGTCTGCATAAAATGATTCGATCTACATTGTGATTTTCCAACGCCGCTACAGCAAATGCAACAGCAATATATGTTTTGCCGGTTCCAGCGGGACCGATGGAAAATACAATATCATTTTTTTTCACTGACTTTACATATTTTTTTTGTCCATCCGTTCTTGAAGTAATGCCTCCTTTTCTACCATAAAATATCACATCATCCACGGACTCTTTAGATTGATTTTTAACTTCGTTTAATGAAAGTCGCAATAAATCCTGAACATTTTTTTGGGTTAATGATCCTTTTCGATTGAGTGTTTGTGTCATTTCATGAATCATATATCCAATTTGTTCCACTTCATCTTTTTTGCCTTCAATGTGAAATTCATTTCCTCTCAAAACGATTTGGGCTGAAAAATTATCCTCCAGAATACGAAGATTGGCATCACCAGCCCCAATCAAAGATTGGATATCTATTCCCTTTATGTTGATTCTCTTTTTCATAGACTATATTTCATCTGTAATTTTGTAGCTGAAATTTACACCGTGAAACTTTCTATTTACCAGTACCGAACCATAAAATATAAAAAAATGAAAACATATCATTGGTGCCTTACTTTTATTTGGTTTTCATGCACATCTTATAATTCAAATCAAACAACCTATCTGTCTCAGAATGTTGATTTTTTAATTACAAAAGGGAATGAATATTGGGATAAACGATCTGAACCGGAAAACGCTTATTGGGCAAATAGTTTCCTTTCCAAAGCTCATCAATTACGACCGGAAGATGTTGAAACAGGGTTATTGTTTAGTCAATCTTGTTTTTACATTGGTAAATATATTGAAAAAAATGACAACAAAAAAGACAGTTTGTTTTTAAAGGGAACGGTAACGGCAATGTCTATCGTTTTAAATATTTCTCCGAATGATATAAATTCGAAATCAATTTTACATCCGAGAGAGAGTCAGAACCATTTGATAGAAAAAATAGAATATTCGGAAAAATCCTCATTACCCGCTCTGTATTTGTGGGCATTGAATTTTGGAGAATATATTTTTTCAAAACCGGTTCGAAATCGAATGAAACAAAAAGAATTACTTGAAGTATTATTTAATACCATCTACAAATGGGATCCAACGTACGATTTTGGAGGTCCCATCCGTATTCTCGGAATTTTACATTCTCGATTGCCGGGAATGAATGTTAAAAAAGGAAAAGATTATTTTAATCGTGCCATTGAATTATTTCCAAATTGTTTAAGCCACCGCATTTCACTCGCAGAATATTATTACATGAAATCAGGATATCGAGAGGCGTTTCATGATGAATTAAATCTTGTATTGAAAATTGATCCAACACAAATTCCAGACATTATGCCAGAAAATCTAATGGAACAGGAACGAGCTAAATTATTATTAAAACGGGAATCGTTTTTATTTGAGTAAATTCGGTTGGATTATGATGTATCAGGGATATGTTATTTTATTGTAAATTTAATCCAATGGAAATGAATTATGGATAAACCCTTCAGTGTCAAAAATTATATGGTAACCAAATTGGTTACCTTTCATCCTGAGATGAACGCTTTAGCTGCCGTTCAAACTTTATTAAAATATAAAATTTCTGGTGCTCCCGTATTGGATGGTGAGGGCGATATCATCGGTGTGTTTTCTGAAAAAGACGGGATGAATACCATCTTGGATGCATCGTATCATAATGAAATAGGTGCCCTTGTTTCTGATCTCATGAGTAAAGATGTATTCACCGTTCAGGAAAGTTCCAGCATCATGGAGGTGGCTGAAAAATTTCTATCCACCAGTTTCAGACGGTTTCCTGTGGTAAATACCGATGGGAAATTGGTGGGGCAAATTAGCAGGAGAGATGTATTGAGAGCTGTGGAAAATGTGAGTCATGGGTGAGAATTCATCATTTTAAAAACTGATTTACGATTTTTAAATGCGTCATGTTTCCATCTTTGATTCTCTTTCAAAATCACGTAATTTCGGTTTAGATTTTTGAAATTTCTGTTACAGAATCCGTTATTTTAGGATCTACAAGATAATAAATGGAAGCTGTACTTCGTTTACAAAAAACAGGCCTTTCCATTAATAGATGGATGAAGGAAGTTTGCTGTAAGCGGGAGGCATCCACCGTGAAAAACCACGGTCCTAAAAAACACCTGTAACAGAGTTTAAAAGCCTTCTGCGTTGTCAGAAGGCTTTTTTAATGTTTTGAATTACCGATTATTTTTTGTATTTGCTCTATTCGACTTCTATTTCCCTTGATTAAAAAATGAATTCCGTTTTCATTTGATTTTTTTGACATGACTTCTACCCCTTCCTGAACAGATGAAATACTTTTACCATCCCTATAGGGAATAAATAGTTCGATGGTTTTAAATCGTTTTTCCATTTCAGATTTAATTTTTTTCAACAAGGAATCTAAGGCTAAAAATTGTGCCGCCGAAATAAACAGACCATCTGGGAATTTACCTTTAAGATAATCAATTTGATGATTTTCTATTATTAAATCTAATTTATTGAAAATCACTAAGTGAGGAATCTTGTCAGCGTTGATTTGATCTAAAACATTTATAATGATGTTGTAATGTTCCATGATCGAGGGAGAAGATCCATCCAATACAATGAGAATTAAATCTGCTGTAGTGGATTCCTTTAGGGTAGAATGGAAACTCGCAACCAAATGATGAGGTAATTTTCGGATGAATCCAATCGTATCTCCTAACAAAAACGAATGGGTAGAATCGATGTTTACAGATCTGATGGTTGTATCTAAAGTAGCAAACAATTGGTCAGCAATATACACATCCGAACCACTTAGTGCTTTTAGCAAAGTAGATTTCCCAGCATTTGTGTAACCCACCATTGCGACTTTGAATTCCGATTTTCTGCGTTTTCTCTGTACATTTCTTTCTGTCTCAATTTTAACCAATTCACTTTTAAGTTTGGAAATTCTGGTTCGAATTAGTCTTCGATCCACCTCGATTTGGGTTTCTCCTGCACCTGCACGGGTACCGATCCCACCCATTTGTCGTTCTAAATGTGTCCACATACGAGTTAACCTCGGTAATAAATATTGTAATTGGGCTAATTCTACTTGAGTTTTGGATTCTTTTGTTCGTGCATGGTTTTTAAAAATATCCAATATCAAACCACTACGGTCAATTACTTTGATATTTTCGCTTAACTTTTGATAATTTTTTGTCTGAGTAGGGCTTAAATCATCATCAAAAATAATTAAATCGATTTTCAATTCCTTTGCCTGACCCATTAGCTGCTCAGCTTTTCCTTTTCCGATAAAAAATGCAGGATTAATTTTTTGAATTTTTTGTGTAACCGTATCTACAATGTCTGCACCCGCCGTATCAGCCAATAGTGACAGTTCTTCTAAATGATCTTCAATAACTTCTTGGGTATGATGGCGATAAATCACACCCACTAACAATGCTCTTTCTTTTTTCTCAGATTTTCTTTTCAGTCTCATTAGTTTCTAAACCATTATTTGGTTGACTTTGCTAATAATTCATCTTGGTCATCGTACATTTTGGGAGAATATTTCCAGTTAAATTCGTTTTAATTTATTCTCTGGAATATCCGGTTCCTAAGAACGTTTCGATTAAAAATAATATAATCGCTAAACATAAGAACCCTCTCCATAGTGAAGATCCGTGACGAACCTGTTTCAAATGGTTTGTTAAATCAGATTGAGGTGGAATCCACCGGAAACGATCATGAGAAAATAAGGATTCAATTTCCTCTGTTGTAAGCCGTTCAGATGGAAATTCAAATGGAGATAACCGAGTTGAGAATGAAATATAAGGTTCATGGTTATTCATCACTTTATATGAGCCTAACTCATGGGTATTTTCGATTTTCAACTGTTTCAAATTATAGTCTGGAATAAGTTTGACGATCTTAGAATCGGGTGAGTGTACAGTCCATTCAGAATTCAAATATTTATCAGGGATAGTCAAAGTTTTAGTTTCTCCAATTAAGATCGAATTTGTTTCAGATTCGTCGGTGGACAAATAGAGTAGAATTCGGTGCAATAACGAAACCGCCAATCCTTTCACAGCGAAATCACTCCAGTTCAAATCCATGAGAGAGGTGAAATAGAAAAACGTACCACCTAATACCGGAATTTCTACTAGATAGGGATCACCATTGTTCAGAGAAAAAATCGGGATGGACTCAGGTGTAGGTGAGGTTTGGATATACTGAAAAATTTGAGGGAGTTCCGTTTCAATATTCCTCAATTTCATATCAGCAAGGACAGGATGATCAGATTTAGTAATGGACACAGAATAATATGAGTTTCCGGTGAGTGTATTAAATCCGGTCCTCTTGGGTAATTTAAGAGACGTTTCAACTGCTTTATCGATTTGTGTTAATATTCTATTCCCTGCAAACCAAATGACACCACCACCTTTTTTTAGAAACATTTGAATTTCATCGATTATTTTAGGTTCCAATTTCCCCGGATTATAAACGATGAGAACATCTGTGTAATCCAATTGTAGGTCGTGAGGATTAATTTTGGTTTCGATTTGCAAAAATCCGGTTTGATTATTTATTGCAGATAATGCGGTTTCTAAAAGAAACGTTTCTTCTGTACTGTTACTAATTATAATGCATGAAATTTGTTCAGGTACTGAAAAATCGAATGATAATTGATTGTCTAATGAAAAATTATCATCCGGAATTTTTAAATGCCCGTTGATTACACCACTCATACCGGGATAAATCTGATACACAAATTCTTTTTTCTGGTTAAACCCAAAGGAAGCAACCACTTGCCCCAGACGACTGGTTTCCAAAAATAATTCAATGGGTATATTTCGTTTGTCGTTTTGACCATCATTCATGACGTCAGTCTCGATTTTTAACAGTGAATTTGGTAATCGTATCTGACTTAGAATATCCACATCCCTCAGAGATAAATTATTAGATAATTCTTCTTGTTGCAGTCCGTAAAAACGCCACCCTGTTTCAGACGTATCTGTAAGAAAATTTGGTTGGGGAATAAAACCATCCATATCTGAATAAATTTGTTTTGAAAAATCACTAATTAAAAAGCATTCCTTATTGGCTTCATGAGCATCCTGATTTGTAAGGATTGAATCAATTTTCAGGAATAAATGATCCTCATCATTTGAAACCTGTATGCTTTCAATTTCTCGATTCAATGATTGATTTCCGGGACTGCCTTTAAATACTAATTTTAATGGATTGGTTTGAAAACATTGAAACTCAGTAGACTCATCATAAATCTTTGCAATATCCAACACATGAGCTTTGCCATTTTCAAGTAAGGATTTTCCATTGGAAATCATGGACATACTCGCAGAATTATCCAAAATAACAACCACTCTGGAATCTTTTTCTCCCACAATCCACCCGGGAATAAATCCTTTTAATACCGGACGAGAAATCATCAAAATTATAGAAGCTATAATTGCCATTCTAAGAAGAACCAATAACCATTGGCGAATTTTTAGTTTTCGAATGGTCTCATGTTTCAATTCTTTGATAAAACTTAAAGAGCTGAACTCAACTTCTTTCGTATGACGCAAACTGAATAAATGGATGATTACAGGGATTGAAGCCGCTGCCAATCCCCACAACATTAGAGGAGAAAGAAACGTCATAATCCGATACCCTTCATCAATGTCATGACACCTCCGGAAATGATTGGAATTTTTAAATTGTCGTCTAAAGGAACTGGACTTAATTCAATCAAACTTGCAGAAAGGGCTCCTGCAAATCGAATCATCCACGACAAGGAAGGAAAAAAACATGCCACAACTAAACAGGAAATAAATCCTCCGGTAAATCCTTCCAATGTTTTATGACCAATTGCAATTTTCCCGAATTTCTGACCTATTAATGCGGCAAATGTATCGCCAATGCTCATAAATAAAAGGGCAATTACCGCAATATTTTTATCAAATAACCAAACTGTTGTAGTGCTTCCAACGAACACCCAAGTGGCACCTGTCAATTTTCCTTTGAGTTCATGGTGCCTCAACATAGGTGAAAAAATATTTGTGAACCATTTTTGAATCCATTGAACTCTGAATCTTGAATAATCAATAGAAATAAAACCAATGGATAACCAACCCAAAATCCAAACCATTGTCATTTTATCCTGAATAAAATAATAATAGTATATAGGAATTCCCGAATTCGCTAAATGAATAAATTTACGTTTGAGTTCTTCTTTTTTAATGGTCACTTATTTTTCTATCATTTGATTGAAAATATCTTCTAAATCTTCAATGCTGATGGTAATGTTTATTGAATCAGATTTTTCCAGTATGGTTCCCGGAACCAAGGATTGAGTTAATACGGTATATGGAATTAATGTAGTGTCCTGTACATATTCAATTTTTCCCAAAAACAACCCATGTTTTTTTAAGGTTTTTTCCGCCTGATTTTTACTCAATTGAACCAAATTTGGTACTTCAAAAAAATTGGGTGGAATGCCTTTGCTCACGCTCAAATGAACCCCATGTCCCTTTCTTAAAATATCCCCTTGTTTAGGAGACTGCCATAAAATGGCACCTTTTTTTATATCAGGATGGTATTCGAAATATACTGTGTCAATTTCTAATCCAACTTGTTGAAGTGTTAACTCAGCATTTCGTTTTGTTTGTCCAATTAGATGGGGAACTTCAACCAATCGTTCTTGATGGGAAATTGTAATTCTAACGGTTCGCCCTTTTTTTACCCGAGTGTAGGGTTCTGGAAATTGATCCATCACCATCCCGGGTAACGTATTATTTGTAAAGACCGTATCACCAATAACTGCCTTAAATCCTTCCGATTTTAATATGTCAATGGCTTTTGAAATGGGTTTATTTTTCAAGTTTATCAGGGGGATACTATGTGATTTTCTAATATATCGGGGCATAATTACGGAATCGAATATAAAAATGGTGATGGTCCCCATGGATATGAAAACAATAATATATTTAATTAGACGATGCATAAATTATAGTTCAATAATTGAATTCAATATGTATTGGATGAAGGATTAGTTCCAATTAATGATATACTTATTTAAACAAATATTAACTGGGATTGATTTTTGTGGATTCCTATCCAATACAATCACCTG
>CAZBZK010000017.1:9685-22941 GCA_964496365.1 uncultured bacterium | reverse complement strand
ATGTAGATAAATTTAAAGGTAAATTACTATTAATTCATGGGAGTGGTGATGACAATGTTCATGCTCAACACTCCAACCAATTATTGGATAAATTCATTGCTCAAGGCAAATTTGTGGATTCCATGATCTATCCATCACGAAATCATGGGATTTACGGTGGGAATGCAACCGTTCATTTAAGAGAAATGATGACAAATTATTTTTTGACTAATTTAAAAAACTAAGCAATTTAAATTGAATATTTATTCATTCCAGTCTGTCTAATATATAATAATCATCCTTAAATTTTGCCATCGTTTTTGTTTAATAAGTGAGGGAATTCATGAAAAAAATAAAAATACACTATTTAGCCATAGTTTTCATTATAGGAATTTTAAATTCACAGAATTTTATTTATACACCTTCGGAAACGTATTCTCATATTGAATTGGGATATTATGTTGCTCCTACTGGTACCATTCAAAATATATCTGATGATTCATTGTCATTAGCCATCGTACGGACAGATTTAGATTTACCTCCTGATTGGGAAAACAAATTGTGTTTCGGAGGGATTTGTTTTCCTGCCGATTGGGATAGTTTAGATACAGCAAACCCCGGTGCACCTTTTTATCAAGAACCCATTCCCCCTGATAGTGTCATTTATTTTTCGGTATGGTTTACTGCAATTTCCGAGTTTGCGGGAACGGCAACAGCGACTATCAAAATGTATGATTTGAACAACCCAACTATGGTTCATATTCAAGATTATATGGCAAGTACCGAGCCATTTAATGTTATAAACAATACGTCTAGTTGGAATTTAATTGGATTACCCTCTATGGTTGAAGATGTGGATTATGAATTGGTGTTTCCAAATGGAATCCCAGGTACATTATATGGATATTCAGACTATTATTATCAAACCCAAGAACTTATACCTGGGAATGGATATTGGCTGAGATTTGATACCGGTGGCAATACAGTTGTCTTTGGGAATCCATATGATGAATTAGAGATATCTTTAAATGCGGAATGGAATTTAATCACCGGCATTTCAGATACCGTTGAGTTAAGCCAATTTGAAGATGAGAACCAAATTATTATTCCGGAAACTTTGTTTGGATTTACAGACGCTTATGAGCAAACCACAACCTTACTGCCCGGAAAAGGGTATTGGTTGAGAACAACTGAGGGAGGAGACATCACTATAGCTCTAAATACAGCAATGCATAATATTAAGTCATTTGAATCATGTAAAAGTAAAGCAAATTATTTGAATATAAGTGGTCAATATTTATATTTTGGAATATCATTACCACCACATGAAAAACTCAGCTATTCACTCCCTCCTAAACCACCATCTGGTGCATTTGATGTGCGATTTAGTGATGACCAATCTATCATCTATAATGATGGAATTATTGAAATAATGAATTCAGAAAAACCATTAATGGTTTCTTATGATGTTACTAAAATTATTGGAAATTGGATTTTGATGAATCCCGAATCTGGACGGGAGTATAGATTATCAACATCTGGTGAAATTAAATTACCAAAACACGTGAAACAATTATTTCTGAAAAATATAATGGACCATAAAAAACCAAATGAAATTCATTTCATAAGAGCATATCCAAATCCATTTAATCCTACAACATCCATACATTTTTCATTGCCAGAGGTAGAATCTGGAGACCAATTTGTATCTGTAGTTATTTTTGATATAACCGGACGAATGATTAAGGAAATTGTTAATGGAAAATTGAAACAGAATAATCATGATATTCAGTGGAATGGTACTAATAATTATAATGAAAAGGTGAGTGCTGGTGTGTACCTTGTTAATATACAATCTGATAATTATTCCAATACGGAAAAATTAATATTATTAAAATAATTAGATTGTTTTCAAATCTCATTCTTTATCATTTTCGATTCCATTTAGCATTTAACGGGGCCGTAGCTCAGTTGGGAGAGCGCAGCGTTCGCAATGCTGAGGTCGTCGGTTCGATCCCGATCGGCTCCACAAACTATATAAAATGGTAATAGTTACAATAATTAAAATTTTGGTCGTGCTGGATGGGGAGGTAGCGGTGCCCTGTAACCTGCAATCCGCTATAGCAGGATTAACTACATGGTGCGGCAACTACCCCGTTACAATTATGAAATAAGTAATGTTGAAATTTCAACTCGTCGCAATGATTCACTTGTAAACCCCGTCAGGCCCGGAAGGGAGCAGCGGTACACAAACTGTATTAGGTGCTAGCGAATTCTGAAATGGAGTTAACTGTTTTTGCTTTGTAACGTAAGGAGTTGTCAAACCATGGTGCACGACCATAATTTTACTAATCTATTGCTATTGATTTTCAAATTCGTTTGTAAATTTGTTTATCAAATTTATGGCAATCTTTATCAAATAAATAGTGGTCTATCAAATACTTTCATTAAAATGGCGACCTAAGACTTTTTCAGAAGTGGTGGGACAAGATCATATTGTAGTTACGCTTTCTAAAGCATTTAAATCAGGTCAAATTGCACAAGGTTTTATGTTTACGGGACCTCGTGGGGTAGGAAAAACAACCACCGCCCGCATCGTAGCAAAAGCATTGAATTGTAAAAAACAACCAGGAATTGGTTGTTCAGATTGCTCCAATTGTATGGAAATTTCCGAATCCAGAAATATGGATGTTTTAGAAATCGATGGAGCATCCCACAGAGGAATAGATGAGATTAGAAATATTAGAGATATTATAAAATATTCTCCCATGAACTCAAAGTATAAAGTAGTCATTATTGACGAAGTACATATGTTAACCACACAAGCATTTAATGCATTGTTAAAGACATTGGAAGAACCTCCTTCCCATGGAAAATTTATTTTAGCAACTACAGATATACAAAAAGTACCCATGACCATTATTTCAAGATGTCAACGGTATGATTTTCACCGGCTGTCTGTTGAGATCATTGCTAAGAAATTAAATGAAATTCTGAATTCAGAGTCAATTCAAGCCGATCCTCAAGCCATCCATTCCATTGCAGTTAAAGCGACAGGAAGTATGAGAGATGCTTTGAGTACACTTGAACAAATTATTGCTTATTCCGGTAAGAAAATTACATATGACGATACCATGAAAGTTCTAGGTCTTATTTCATCGGATCTATTTTTTTCTTTAATGAGGTCTTTAAAAGAAAAGGATTTACTATCCATGATGAACGATGTGAAATGTATCCAGAATTCTGGGGTTCCTCCCATGGATTTTGTCAATGGACTAAATGAACATATTAGAAATTTAATGCTATCTTCATCAAAAAGTAGGATTGATTTATTGACAGTAAATAATGAATTAAAAAACCAATATTTTAAAGAAGGGAAGCAATGGGATATTCGTGATTTGCTCAGAATTTCTGATATTTTAGATGATTTAATTGTTAAACTAAAATATTCTACTCATCCAGATATTTTGATCGAAATGACTTTTATAAAATTGTTGGAAATGGATACATCAATTCAGTTGGAGGATCTGATTCATCGTCTTTATTCAATCAAACATTCGAAATTTAGATTGAACAAACCACCAAATGAAAATGAATCAACAACCCCAAAAATCAATAGAGGAAGAGTGGTCAAAGCAGAACAAAATGTTGTCAAATCAGAAACCAAAATGTATGATGATGAAATAAAAAAAAATGATATTGACAGGAATACAAGAAATTTGGAAAAGAATCCAGATTCTCCATTAAAAAAAGAAAAAATTAATGGTAAGAATATTATTTCAGATTCATCGGTTACGGAAAATCAGTCCGATAATAATCAAAATGGACAAAGTAAACTTTCGTTGGAATTGATTCAAACAAAATGGTCTGAATTTGTAACCTATATTGGATCTCATAAACCATCAATCGGATCCATTTTAAATCATTGTAACCCTAGTGAATTAAACGAAGATGAAGTCTGCATTTGTTTACATAATCAACCAAAATTTAATTTTACGGTTTTAGAAAGAAATAAACCTTGGATTTCTCAATCCTTGGGAAAAATTATTTCTCAATCCATTAACATAAAATTTTTTTTCGATGAAAATTCAAAAGTATTAGGAACAAATAAGGAACGAAATTCGAAAAAGAACCATAATAAAAATGATGAATCATTGATTTCAAAAATCATTGAAAAATTTGATGGTGAATTAATTAATTAAATAGGAAAAAAAATGTTCAATAAAGGAAACATGTCAAACATGTTAAAACAAGCGAGAGATATTCAGAAAAGAATTGAAGAAGTACAAGCTGATTTGGAGGATATTTCGATAAGTGCAGAATCCGGTGGTGGATTGGTTTCAGTTGTTATCAATGGAAAGCAAGAAGTATTGGAATTAAATATTTCAGAAGAAGCATTAGGAGAAGATAAGGAATTGTTAGAGGATTTGATTATTTCTGCTCTGAATAAAGCACTCGGCGAATCTCAAGAAGAAATGCAATCCAAAATGAATGCGGTTACTGGGGGAATGTTAGGTGGTTTGAAAATTCCTGGAATGTAAAAATGAATGGATTTCCTAAATCCGTCGAAACCCTAATTTTGGAGTTTGCAAAATTTCCCGGAATTGGTAAAAAAACAGCCCAAAGACTGGTATTTCATATTTTATCTTCATCAAAAGAGGAGGCGGCACAGTTTGCGACATCTATCATTGATGTAAAAACTATGGTTAAATCTTGTACCGTTTGTAGTGGAATTTCGGATAAAGATATCTGTGAAATTTGTCAAAGTCAATCCCGGGACCGTGAACTAATTTGTGTTGTAGAACGACCGGAAGATATTTTTGCCTTCGAACGAACAAATTGTTTTACTGGAGTTTATCATGTATTAGGGGGCTCTCTTTCTCCGTTGGATGGAATTGGACCAGAAGACTTGAATATCGAAAGATTATTGAACCGATTGAAACCGGGAGTTGAAGTTATTCTCGCAACCGATGCGAGCTTAGAAGGTGACACCACCGCTCTTTATTTGCAAAAAATATTTTTAGAAAAAAAGGTAAAAGTAACTCGATTAGCAAGAGGATTGCCTGTTGGAGGAGAGTTGGAATACACTGATGAAGCGACTTTATTAAGAGCACTCGAAGGGAGGACAACATTTTAAACCTACCTAATTTTCTCACTATATCGAGGATTTTACTCACTCCTGTTTTTATATTACTTTTGTTTGGGGATTTTCTTTATGGTGATCTTTTAGCCCTGTTGGTATTTATAATTGCATCCATTACAGATGCTTATGATGGATATTTTGCTCGAAAACATAAATTGATTACACCTGAAGGAATATTTTTAGACCCTTTAGCGGATAAAATTTTAGTCTCATCGGCATTTATTTCATTTGCAGTTTTAGGAGTGGTTGAATATTGGATGATTTTTTTAATTATCTTTAGAGACTTGTTTGTTACCGGTCTCAGAATGGCTATGGTGAGGAAAGGATTAACGCTGGTTACTAGCAAAATTGCTAAAACAAAAACTGGAATTCAAATTGGTATAATCATTTTTATATTGTTGTTCTTAGGTTTGAAAGGTCTTCCAATTTCTGGAATTAAATGGGTGATTCAATCTCTGTCTTGGACTGGGATCATTTATTATTTAATGTTAGGAGTAACCATTTTTACAGCCGTAACGGGAATCAGTTATCTTTATGACAACCGAAATGCAATCAAGCAATTTCTTTTATGAGGACTGATTGAATAAATATTCATTCGCCTATTTTATCAGTTCGGTTGGATATATTGGGAAGATTCCAATTGCTCCCGGAACTGCAGGAAGCTTCACAGCTCTGATGGTATGGTATTATTTTGGTTCAAGTCTATCTGTTTCTAATTTTATTTTCTTAATTGGATTTTTTTTTATTGTAGGTGTATTTTCATCTAATTTAACTGAAAAATATCTTGAATCTCGAGACCCGGGCGTAGTTGTTATCGATGAATGGGTGGGTCAGTGGATTGCATTAATCGCTATTAAATCCTCTATATTGTATGGAATCGTTGCATTTTCTTTATTTAGAATATTCGATATTTGGAAACCATATCCGGTGAATAAATGTGAAAGAATTTCAAATGGGTGGGGTGTCATGTTAGATGATGTAGTTGCCGGTATTTACAGTTTTATAATCATTCACATTTTGATATTATTTGGATTATGAACGTCACGTTGATTTCTATTGGTGATGAACTTTTGTTCGGAATTACAGTCAATTCAAATTTTGCGTGGATTGGTCAAAAATTATTAAATGTGGGAATTTCAGTTTCTCAGCAAATCACCATTGGAGATGACAAGACACAGATTCATCGTGTCTTGAAAGAATACATACCATCTTCTGATGCGATTGTAATAACGGGAGGATTGGGACCGACTCATGATGATGTCACGCCAAATGCGTTATACACCTATTTTAACGATGAACCCGAATTTGACCCATCTTATTGGGCGCAACTTGAATCTTATTTTATCAAAAAAAAAATTCCCATTCCTAAACTTAATAAAAATCAAGCGTTAACATCTAAAAAGGGAACCATGATTTTAAATCCGTTGGGTTCGGCCAGGGGACTTCATTATACTGAGGGAAACACATCAATTTATGCATTACCAGGGGTGCCCATAGAAATGGAATCAATGATGATGAATTATGTAATTCCCCATCTTAAAAAAAATAATAACAATCATTTCTTTGTTAAAACAATTCGTACAATAGGAAGAGGAGAATCCTCCATCGCTGAACAAATTTCTCCTATTGTTCAACAATTTTCTGATTCATGTTCAATTGCATTTTTGCCCCAATTATCTGGTGTAGATATACGAATCACTTCGAAAAATAAAATTAAATTTCAGTCTTTAATTAACATTTTAAACCAAAAATTAGATACATTAATCTTTGGGGAGGATGATGAATCGGTTGAAATCAAAATTGGAAATATTTTAAATAAAAAACAAAAAACGATTGCTTTAGCTGAATCGTGCACAGGAGGGTTCGTGGGACATAAACTTACATCTGTTTCAGGAAGTTCTTCCTATTTCGTTGGAGGGGTTGTTGCGTACAGAAATGAAATAAAGAAATTAATGCTTGAAGTGAATGAAGCAACTATATCTAAATTTGGTGCAGTGAGTGAGAATACAGCATTGGAAATGGCAGGAGGAGTACGGAAAATTTTTAATTCGTCCATCGGACTAAGTTTGACTGGAATTGCAGGACCAAAGGGCGGAACAATTGATAAACCTGTGGGTCTTGTATATATAGGATATTCGTCCGAGAAAAATCACTTCGCAAAAAAATATATTTTTCATGGAAATAGATACACTATAAAATACAGAGCAACTTATTCAGCACTGGATTTGGTTCGGAGACAAGTAATTCATGAGTGATCATCTACTACGAACATTTATATCTGTTACGGTTCCAAACGAAATTATTTCACTTCAAGATATGTTAAAAACCACTGTAGATTTTAATGGAAAAAATTTAAGGTGGAGCAAACCCGGACAAATCCATTTAACCTTAAAATTTATTGGACATACACCCCCTGATTCATTGGAAACTATAAACAAGGAACTCGAAAATATTGTCAGGAGACATGAATGGATGGAATTATCCGTTCAAGGAACAGGATGTTTCCCGATCCCGCAACGGCCCAGAATTTTATGGTTAGGTTTGGATGGACAATTAAAAAGATTAGAACACTTCATAAACGATATTAATGAGTCTCTGGAAACCATAGGATTTCCTCGAGAGGAAAAGGATTTCATCCCTCATATAACTATTGGAAGAGTTAAATATCCCCCCAAAACTACGCCTGATATTTCCACTTTTTTAAATGTTAATTTTAATCCGATTCCCATGTCAATTACAAGAATTCGATTTATGAGCAGCGAACTATTTTCAGGTGGACCCATTTATAGTATTTTAGGAACACATTTTTTAACAACCAAAACGGACTAAAAGTAAATTATGAAAAAAACGATACAAAAAGACAAAGCATTGGATATGGCCATCCATCAAATTGATAAACAATTTGGACGTGGTTCCATTATGAGATTGGGAGAACAAAAACCAGTAGAAAAAGGTAATTGTATTTCAACAGGTGCGTTATCACTCGATTTAGCATTAGGAATTGGTGGAGTTCCCAAAGGACGAATTATAGAAATTTATGGACCAGAAAGTTCCGGGAAAACCACTTTAGCATTGCACATTGTTGCGGAGGCTCAAAAAAGTGGAGGCCAAGCAGCTTATATTGATGCGGAACATGCTTTGGATCCCGAGTATTCAAAAAATATTGGTGTTGTCGTAAAGGATTTATTGATTTCTCAACCTGATACAGGGGAACAATCTTTAGAGATTACTGAAACCTTGGTGAGAAGTGGAGCTGTCGATGTGATCGTAATTGATTCTGTTGCTGCATTGGTACCCAAGGCAGAATTGGATGGAGAAATGGGCGATACTCATGTTGGACTTCAAGCAAGGCTGATGTCACAAGCATTGAGAAAATTAACAGGCATCGTATCACGATCGAATACGTGTGTTATTTTTATCAATCAGCTTCGAATGAAAATTGGTGTTGTTTATGGAAATCCCGAAGTGACTCCGGGAGGGAAAGCCTTAAAATTTTATACATCTGTTCGAATGGAAATTAGGAGAATCACCTCTCTTAAAGACGGAACAGAAATTATCGGAAATAGAACCAGAGTCAAAGTAGTAAAAAATAAAGTAGCACCACCATTTAAAATGACAGAGTTTGATATAATGTATGGAGAGGGAATTTCTTCTGAGGGTGATATTCTTGACTTAGCCATTAAAGGTGATATTATTGAAAAAACCGGGTCTTGGTTCTCATATGGAGATACAAGAATAGGACAAGGAAGGGAAAACGCTAAATCTTATTTAAAAGAAAATCCTGAAATACAAAAACAAATCGTTGAGAAAGTGAGGGCGTTTTTAGGAATGGATGATAGCAAATCTGCTTAAAACCAACACAATTTTTAGTAACTTATCATTTTAAAAATAGAATTGGAAAAGCCTATAATTAAAGCGGCTCTAAACTTATTAAAATATAGAGCAAGAAGTTGCAAAGAAGTGGAAATGCGATTAATTAAAAAGGGATTTAAAGAATCAGAAATTTTGGAAACTATATCGTATTTGAATGATGTTGGATACTTAAATGACAAAGAATTTGTGAGATTATTCATTCGTGATAAAGTTAATCAAAAAGGAGTTGGTGAAATATATTTAAAATCAAAATTGGCTCAACATGGAATTTCAAATGATGATATAAATGATGCAATTGAATCAGAGTTTAAACATATTTCTTCTACGGATATGATTAAGAACCATATATCAAAACGAAAAAAAATGTTAATAAATGATGATATTAAAAAACAAAAGCAAAAAATTATTCAGTTTCTACAGCGAAAAGGATTTACTTGGGAACAAATCTCTCCACATATAGATTCATTTCATTCAAATTAACTTATCTTAAAAACAAGTGATGGAAATACATTCTTCTTTTACAAATCAAGATATTTCGATTATAAAATCTATATTAGAAAGAAATCCAACAAAAAAAGAGCTACAATTTATAGCGTCTGCTATTCATCCAATGATATCAAAACGTCATTTTATTTCATTTTCCCAAATCACTTCGTTTAAAAATACATTAATGGGTAATGATGATACCGGTGATCACTTTTCTTTTCTCAGTGCTAAGCTTAACAAATTGTCCATTTATAATCTGTTTCTAAAGCAATTAATCTTGAAAAATGACATTACTTTTTATGGTCTAAACCACCATCAAGAAGATTCATTATTGCTTTTTAACGAAATGTCGAAAATTGGTCAAGAATTTCTAAATTTTGATCAAACTGGTTTCGTTAATCAGTATCATAAAAATAATTATGATGAGAAAATATTTTTAATTAGTAAAGGAAATAAATTTTCAAATACCATCTCTCACCATAGTTCAATTTATTTAATCACCTATATGTCTAATTCATTGGATTCTCAATTCAGAGGTTTAGCAAATTTGGTTAATAAATTGAATGAAAACACTCCAAACTTCTGTATTTCAATTCCTGATGATTTATCTCCATTGTTAACCATTTTAAATTTAATGATGGATCAAGAAAGAGGACTTGACATAAAAATCAATCGAGAATCTGACATAAATTCCTTAATATCTAAATCAGGGATTCCAGAATTGATTATTATTGGCAACAAAGGAATTTTCAATCAAATTAGTTTATTAAATGATGAACATTATCATGTAATCAATTTGGGTTCACTTATATCCAATGATTCAATTAAGATTCAAACAAGGAATACTCAGTTATATTCCTTTCCAAAATCAATTTTTCGTTATTTATGGAGGGCGGATAATTCCACTGTCCCCAGCATAAAAAATCAGAAAATCAAGATTTCTGAAAGAGAAGTCAATACAGAATTAAATGGAAATAAAGCATTATTAAAAATCCTCAAAGCCATAAATCGGAACAAGTTATCATTTAAACCTAATTTTCAAAATACAGAAAAAAATATTTTTCCTGAAAAGATATTTTGGAGTAAAAAAAGTGATAAATTTGGAATTACATTTTCAGAAGCGAGCCATTACACTAAAATTGACCCGGATGCTGGAGGAAAAATTGCTGTAGCAAATGCGGTCCGGTCCCTTTGGTGTACTGGTGTCAAACCAAAATATATTTTTATTTGCAATAATGTATCATCCAATTCTGAATTAATTTCAGATTGTGTACGTCTTAATGAAAGTTATAAATCAACTTCAAAACATTTTAATTTAAAATTTATTTCCAATCAATTCGAACTTGATTCCCAAATTGCCCATCAAACTATTGGAGTATTGGGAGAATTATTTGACAAAGTAATTCCTCCAACTTTGGGATTTTGTGAGGAAGACCATTTTATATCTATTTTGGGGAGCCATAGGGGAGAGCTAAAGGGATCTGTATTCGAATCTTGTTATCCAAAAAGAGTATTAGAACATCCAATAAAAATAGACTTAAACATGGAGTTAAAACTTGGGGAAGTCATTCAGTTAAGTTTAGAACGAAATTTGATTCAGACTGCTACAAATGTGAGTAGAGGTGGTCTTGCAACTGCTTTGGTCTCCAATTTGAATTTTAACAACAAACAATTGGGGGCACGAATTCATTTATCGCGAAAAGTTAAACCGGAAGAATTATTATTTGGTGAAACACAAGGACTCATTTTAATCAGTCTAAAAGAGGAAGATATCATGGAATTTGAACGCATTTGTATGAATTTTGGTGTACCAAGCACAACTATCGGGAGGGTTACAAATACAGGAAAATTTACTTTTAATGATATGATCGATATTCCTGTTGAAAAAATTATTCCTTTTTATGAATGATAAATCTGTAACCGTTCAAAATTCTAAAAATGAATCAATAAACATCCAACATATTTATTGTGTGGGGCGAAATTATGTTTCACATGCTGAGGAGTTGAAAAATTCTATTCCCGAATCACCTGTATTTTTTCAAAAATCTACAGCATGTGTCAATCAAGGAAATCTAATTTCTATTCCTCAAAATTCACTCATTCATCATGAACTGGAAGTTGTAGTTTTATTAAAAAAAAATGGTTATAAAATTAATTCATCTGTAAATGATTATGTAGATGGAATTGGATTGGGGTTGGATATGACAGATCGAGGGTTACAGAATCATTTAAAAACAAAACAATTACCATGGTTTTTATCAAAAAATTTTAAAAATTCAACGATAATGAGTGATTTTTTACTTTGGGATGATCCTCTATGGAAACATCATTTTTGGTTAAAAAAAAATGGGGAAACGGTTCAACGAGGGCACATAAATGATATGATTTATTCAATTGAAAAATTAATTAGGTTCCTTTCCAATAGAATCCCACTGATGGTCGGTGATGTAATTTTTACCGGTACTCCGGAGGGCGTAGGGAAAATTACTCCAGGGGATTCATTAAGTTATGGTGTAGGAGATATTTTGTTTGATACAATAAAAATAAAAGCCTAATCGATGTGGTCTCATATAAAGTATTAGAATTGGGTAAAGTCCCAGTTTAGCCATTAATTTTTCACATTCTGGTTACAGGAGAAAATAGTTTTACCAATTTCTCTAACCATTTGAGAGTGAATGTTCCCGTTGGATGCGATGATTTGATCATCAAAAATCGAAAACGGTTCTCCTTTCATTTTCGAAATAGAACCGCCTGCTTCCTTAACGATAATCATTCCTGCTGTCACATCCCACGGCTTCAGATCAAATTCCCAAAATCCATCTGCTATTCCTGAAGCAATGTGACATAAATCCACTGAAGCTGCACCTAATCTGCGGACACCTTGAGTGATGTCGGTAAATTGTTTAAACAATTTCATATTATTGTTCCACTTCTCATCGTGTTCATATCCAAATCCGGTGACCAAAAGAGATTTGGATAATTCACAAGTTTCAGAAACGGAGATTGGAATATCATCGCAATAGGCTCCTTTATTTTTTACTGCGAAATACAATCTTTTGATGGGTAATTCTAATACAATCCCAATCATAGGAATATTATTATACAAAACACCAATTGACACAGAAAAGGAAGGATATTCATGAATAAAATTTGTAGTGCCATCAAGTGGATCCACAATCCATAAATAAGGCGAATTGCTCTTAGATATTCCAGTCTCCTCTGCTAAAATTCCATGATCAGGAAATGTATTTGATATTATGGATTTAATATTTTGTTCAGATTCGGAATCTGTCTGAGTTACCAAATTGGTGGTTCCTTTAAAATCAATAATTTTTGGTTTATTTAATGCATTAAGTATGATATCTGCCGAAGATTGAGCGGCAAGAATTCCTGTTTCTAAAATTAAATTCTGTTTTTTCAATAATGGTTATTTATATGGTTTATGGTCAATTGAAAAATAATCCTTTGTCATTTTCTTTAGAGGAATTGAAAGTAATAAAATAGAAATCAAATTTGGGAACGTCATAAAACCCAGTGCAGCATCTCCAAAAGCCCAAACGGTTTCGAGACTAGCAATTCCTCCCAGAAAAACGAAACAAACATAAATCCATCGATAGGGTACAACCGCTTTGTTTCCGAAAAGATATTCTGCAGATCGATCTCCATAAAAAGACCAACTGATTGCTGTGGATAATGCAAAAAGTAAAACTGAAAGAGTTACAATTTTGTCACCATAATCAAATAACCAACTCAATCCTTCTTTAAATGCGAAGGA
>CAZBZK010000017.1:0-9585 GCA_964496365.1 uncultured bacterium | reverse complement strand
CCTGCTTCATTGGAATATAACCCACGTTTTATACCCCAAAGCATAGTCATTAATATTCCACCTCCGGTTCCGGCGATGGTTGCGGGTGGATTAAATGCCATGGAAAAAACCAACCCCAGACTTGATGAAATTTTGTCAAAATTATACATGATTACCAGCAATGCTCCGGATACATAAATTGCCGCCATAATCGGTGCAAGATATCCGGTAACACTTCCAATCCTTCTAATTCCACCGATAATTACCATGGCAACTAATCCTGCCATAATAATGCCGGTAATTACTTGATTAATAGAGACAAAAAATCCGGTCCAAAGTTCATGTTTTACCATAATAAAATGTTGAGAACCGACAATTTGTCTCATTTCGGAATATAATTGATCTGAAACGGTAAATGATTGAATTGCATTACCTGTAGCGAAAGAACAAATAATTGCAAAGGCTGCAAACGATCCTGCCAACCATCTCCACTTGACACCTAATCCATTCTCAATGGTATACATCGGACCACCTGCTGTAAAACCATTTTTATCCATTTCTCTATATTTTAACGCCAAGGAACACTCAGCAAATTTTAATGTAGTACCAAAAAAGGCGGTTACCCACATCCAAAAAAGTGCACCCGGTCCTCCATAATAAAGAGCCGTGGAAACTCCGGCGATATTTCCAATCCCAACGGTTGCTGATAAGGCAGTTGTAAGAGCACGAAAATGGTTTAAATCTCCCTCATCATCAGGATTATCAAATTTCCCCGCTGTAACTTTTATTCCATGTTTTAGGTGTTTAATTTGAGGAAATCCTAACCAGAATGTTACAAATACTCCCGTACCTACCAGAGCGATCACCATGAGAGGTACTGGACTAAAACTTGGAAAACTCCAAATACCCTCGTAAAATGAAATTCCAAAAAAATAAAGTAAACCTAATATAACTCCAAAAACGATTAAACCAGTTGTTGTTCTTTTCATAAATATGTCCTTAATAAGATAATGAGACGTTTTGGTAAATATATTAAATATTCGATTAGAATATTTCTATTTGATGGGAAGAATTTAATATATTGAAAGCGTTCAGACGGTTAATAATGTATCAAAGGTTATTAGTATCAAAGTTTAAATCCTATCCAATGGTTTATGCTGTATTGCCGTTTATTATTGGTATCATTTTCGGTGGATTATTTCCGGGGATATTATTTCCACTAATTTGTCTATGTATTATACTTTTATTTTTTTTCAAAATTCTGTCACCCGGACTTCAAGTAATTTTATTTTGTTTTATTTTGTTTTTCACAGGTTGGATTAGAATTTCATACAGTAATATTGGATTGGAACGGATTGAATATTCAGTAAAAAAATTTAAAGAAAAATCAGTAAATGTATCCGGGATTGTACACTCATCGAATGATACGAAAAATGGAATTAAACTATTGGTAAACCTATTAGAAATCAATTCTGAAGTATATAACAAAACTGGATCCATCAATTGTTTTGTGTATCATAAACACAAAGTTAAAGTCGTTCAGGGAGATACAATTCTGGCATCGGGACTATTTCAATTATTTGACGAGCCTAGAAATCCGGGTGAGTTTGATTTTAGACGATTTTTTAACCGAAAAAATATTTTTGGAAAAATAATAATTCATCGTGACACACCGTTAAGAATTAAAAAAAGTAAAACCAAATCCCTTGAACATTGGATATCTATCACTCAGAAAAAAATTAAAACCATTTTTGATATTTATTTGGATCAGAATACATCTGGATTAATGGCCGGGCTTATCTTAGGTGATAAATCAGAAATAAACCCAGATATTCGTTTGTCTTTTTCCGATGCAGGTGTTATCCATATTCTAGCCGTTTCCGGTCTTCATGTTGGATACGTATTGATGATTTTGATGATCATTACCTCATTTTTCGGAATTCCCTGGGGATGGAATAAGATTCCAATAATTTTAGGACTCATAGCATATATGTTTATAACTGGGTTGCGACCTAGCGTAATGCGAGCTTCATTCATGGCAATTATATTTGTGGTTTCGGTTATATTTAATAGAAAAGCAAATCTCTGGAATATTATTTCATTTGTTGGATTATTTATATTAATTATTCAGCCATTATATTTAATGGATTTAGGATTTCAACTTAGTTTTTCCGCAGTGTTATCTATCGTATTTTTTTTGAACATTACAAATTTTATATTCCCAAAGTCCCTTCAAATTTCAAATATGGAAAATTCAATTTTTAAATCAATTTGGGCGTTATTCTTGGTTTCATTTGGTGCACAAATAGGGACATTACCATTGACTGCTGCTTATTTTGGAAAAATTCCCTTATTATCAATTTTTACAAATATAATAATCGTTCCATTGGTAGGTATTCTGGTTGCATTGGGATTCATACTGTTATTGGTTTCCGGCGTTCCTGTGTTTGCCGAAACATTTGCGAATTCAATTTGGCTGATTGCCGAACTCATACAAAAAATTACTCAATTTGTTGCATCCCTCCCAATTTCCATTATGTACATATCAAAAATAAATTGGACTGATTTTGTAAGCTATTTTTTGATAATTGGGTTCATATTATTCTACATTTACACAAAGCGTTTTAGCATTATATTATGTGGAATGTTAATTTTAGTTTCAATCGTTATTTGGAAATGGGCACTTTTTAACCCAAAAATGAATATTTTATTTTTAGATGTAGGGCAGGGCGATGCGGCAATTGTGCAATTTCCAAATCAGAAGACCATGCTGATTGATGCAGGGCAAAGGTTTAAATCGAAAGACTATGGTAAGAAAGTGGTGATTCCTGTCTCAAAATATTTAGGAATAAAATCATTTGATTGGGTTGTTATGTCACATCCACATAATGATCATATTGGAGGTATTATTTCTGTAATTGAGGATATGAAAGTTGATACATTATTTGATACATTCGGTGGATATGAATCTTGGACTTATCAAAAAATTATTGATGAAGCTATTGAACATAATATTTTTTATAGAAAACTGAATAAAGGCGAAATATTGTATCCAGATAAAAATATTTCTTTTTCTGTTTTTGCTCCTGATTCATCCACAGCATTATCGGAAACAAATATTAATAATCGAAGTATCGTTTTTAAATTGGAATATAATTTAGTATCCATTTTGTTTACAGGTGATTTAGAATTGGAAGGAGAAAGTAAATTAATTCATTTCGGTGACGAATTGAAATCAGATATTTTGAAAGTTGGACATCATGGATCCATCACAAGTTCAACGAATGGTTTTCTAACATTGGTTAGGCCTGAGCTTGCGGTAATTTCGGTGGGAAGGAAAAATAAATTTAATCATCCTTCGCCCGTTGTGATAAATAGAATGGAAAATCTGAATATTTCCTATCATAGAACCGATATCGATAAAGCCTTATGGATTGAAATAGATGGGAACACTTATATGAAAAAAATATGGAATTAGTAGGAGGGATAGATGAAGCAGGAAGAGGAGCCTTGGCAGGACCTGTGGTATCTTCAACGGTAATTCTACCGGAAAATCACTCCATTTCAGATTTAAATGATTCTAAATTATTATCACCATCCAAAAGAAATTTATTATTCGAAAAAATAACTCAAAAGGCTATTTCAATAGGAATCGGATTCGCAACTGAAAAAGAAATAGACTCGATGAATGTATTAAATGCAACATTTCTCTCCATGCAAAGATCCATTGGTTGTGGTTCGGTGAAACCGGATAAAGTGTTAGTTGATGGACACCCTCTGCCCAATCAAATTATTCCAAATGAAGGGATTATCAATGGTGATTCATTTGTTGAATCAATACAGGCAGCTTCAATAATAGCGAAAGTTACAAGAGATAAATATATGATGGAAATGGATAATATATTTCCTGAATTCAATTTTTCAAAACATAAAGGATATGGAACGAAACTGCACATAGAAATGCTCAAACAATTAAAGGCGACTCCTATCCATAGAAAATCTTTTACACCGGTTAGCAAGAATCTTCCTTCTATTAAATGGTACGAAAAACACCGAAAAATAGGGTGGATTGGTGAGCGTCTTTCAGCATTGTTTTTGATGAAGAAAAAACATAACATAATGGAATTGAATTTCAATTGCCTTCCTCATGGTGAAATTGATATAATTTCTCAAAAAAATAACGTAATTATTTTTTCTGAAGTTAAAACATCACTATCTGGTAGAATGACCATTTTGGAAAATCAGATTGACTATCAAAAAATTTCTAAACTCCATCATGCCGTCCAATTTTATATGCAAAAACATTCAATGGAATCAGACATAAGGCTGGATGCTATTTTAGTGAAATTAAATAAAGGAACTCACCACATTAAACGCATTAAAGGACTCACACTTGAATAAAAATAATTAGTAATTTTTGACTCTATATTTAAACATGAATTCCAAACTAAGCAAATTTTTTAAAGAGCTAAAATCGTTGGCGACTTTGGTCCTAATCATTTTCCTATTAAAAGTCACCATTGTTGAAGCTTATATTGTTCCAACCGGGAGTATGGAAAATACGATTATGACAGGGGATTTTCTTATTGGTAGTCGCTTTAATTATGGAATGCGTACTCCAGATTGGATTGGGATTCCTTATACAGACAAGGGCTTTGACATTCCTCATTTTCGATTTCCTCCCTTTAAAAAACCACAACAAGGTGATGTAATTATTTTCAAATATCCACGGGATCCCATTTATAAATATGTGAAAAGATGTATAGCAGGACCTGGAGATAAAATTAGAATTCATAATCGAAAGGTGTTTGTGAATGAATTGGAATATTCGCTTCCTGAGAACGGAAAGTTTTTAACTGAAACTTTACCTCCTAATTTTGTTCAGCGTGAATTATTTCTACCGAATTTAGGCAATAAGGATCATATTCATTCTGTGACCGTCCCAAAAAAAGGGGATATTATTTCAATTAATGATTCAACAAATTGGAGATACCTTTTGCCAATTATGTTGTCTGACGGACACGAAGCTTCCTTAGTATCGGGTGACAAACACTATACTTTCACCTTAATTGATCCAAATGATGTATTTAGAAGAAAGGGTAAAAGGAAGGTATATTCACAATATTTTCCTCAGGGAAAGTTAATTAATCCTTGGTCTTGGTCACTTCAGGAATCGGATTTTCAATTTCTACAACTTGATGGGATTCCAGTTCTTGAATGGGAAGAATATATCGTGGAACAGGATTATTATTGGGCAATGGGGGACAATCGAGATGACAGTTTAGATTCCAGATTTTGGGGCTTTATTCCTTTTGATTATATATTGGGTGAAGCTCTTTTTACTTATTTTAGCGTTGATTTGTCTAATTGGAAAGGCGTTAAACGGTCATTGTTGAATCCATTAGAATGGAAAAATTTATTTTCTGCCGAGAGATTGAGTCGAATTGGAACTATATTAGAATGATAAATCTAAATAGATAAAAATAACGATAAATAATTTGAATAGATGTGTATAATTTCCCATCCAATTTCTGTCATAATTACGTAGGTCAAATTGAATTTATTGAGAAATCAATCAGTTGATACCTTATCTAAGATAACTCCGGATAAAATTTATATTATGGATATTAATGAAATATCCAATGGAAGCATTGATGTCAATATCAAAGACGAAAAAAAAACTAAAGAAGATTAACAGAATATTAAATACTTAAACGAGGAAAAAATGAACTTAAAAGATAAAATATTTATACTCATAATGGTAGGTCTTATTGTTGGAGGTGGATTTATTTGGTACACTTATACTGAAATTACAGAACGTATGAATAAGATGGAAACAGAGCAACTAACTCACGTCGAACAAGTAAACCAAGAATTTAGAAAAAATTTGAAAACATTAGATTTGCAATTTATTGGCAGAGGAAAACATTTAAGGAAAGCACAACGGGATATTATTTCTAATCATGAATTAGTATTATCTGTTTCAGATTCATTAGGTGGACTCATTGAAGATGTTGCTTATGATCTTAATGAGTTTTCAAGAGATGTTGAGAAGCATTTTGTATCTGTGGAACAAAATTTAAAAGATATTGAAGAAAGTTTTGATTCTCAACGTAGGAGAATGAACCGGAGATTATCAGACATTGAACAATCTCTGTCCACGCTTCAAACTGGTTTAAAAGAGATAGAAAACCTCGGAATGATTCAAGCAGAAAAAGCGAAAGAGAAAGAAAAAGAAAAGGAATAATAAATCCATTTTAATTATTCAAAATGATTATTTATCCAAAAAAGTTGGGGTAGACCTCACATTGACCTCAGTACAAGGTGAAGTGCTACCCCTTCCACATACCAATGATACTTAGAAGGTACCACTAGTGCCTAAAGTAATAGTTAATACAACACAATCCAAGTATTTATTATAAAATATTTTTTGATTCAATATTTAATTAAATCTTTACTTTAAGTTATAATTTTAATGAGTTTATTTAACGAAGTAATCGAATTTGATCGTATAGAAAAGTGCCGAGGGTCGGAGTCGAACCGACACGGGATCACTCCCACCGGTTTTTGAGACCGGCGTGTCTACCAATTCCACCACCCCGGCAACTTATCAATAAAAATTGACGCTGAAGTTAAAAGACTATCAGAATGAAATCAATAACTTTGGAAATTAAATTCTCGTAAAAAGATTTTGTACCACTCAATATTTAAATAAAGAAGGAAAACTATCATGAATACATTGGAATATTTAATTCAAAATAAGAATAATTATAGTGATAAACCGGCTATATCCGTTAAAAATAATTTAGGAAAGTGGGAAACAAATACGTGGAAGGAATTTCATTCCTTTGTACAGACAATATCTAAATCCCTTTATGCTTGTGGGTTAGAAAAAAATGAAAAAATAAGTATTTACAGTTATAATCGAAAGGAATGGTATGGATGTTATATAGCTGCACAGTTAATCAATAGTGTCTCTGTGGGTGTGTATCACACCAGTTCCTCCAATGAAGTAGAATGGGTTGTTGAGAATTCAGATTCAAAAATTATTTTTGTGGGAAATAATCCCAATGATAATGGAGAAGAGGATAAAATGCCCATTCATAGATTAGCAAAGATTATAGACAAACTTGAAAAAATTGAATACGCTGTTGTAATGGATGGAGTAGAATTATTAAAACATGAAAAAATAATTTCTTGGAATGAATTTATGGAAAAAGGTGTAAATATCAGTGATTCTGAAATAAATAATCGAACGGATTCAATCCATCCTAATGATACCTCATCCTTGATTTATACATCGGGAACAACCGGAAATCCAAAGGGAGTGGAGCTTACCTATAATAATTGGGAATTTGAAGTTTTACATACCAATCATTTTTTGCGTTTAAATCAGGGGGATCGTTATGTTTCTTGGCTACCACTTGCTCATGTGTTTGGACAACTTGTCGATAATCATGTATGGATAAAAGATGCACTTCACATGCATATCGTAGATAGTCCGTTAGCGGTTATTGATTATGCCAAAGAAGTAAAACCTCATTTATTCATTGGTGTACCTAGGATTTATGAGAAAATATATTCAAATTTAAAAGCAGCGATTGAGAGTAAAACAATTTTAAAAATTGGATTAAAACTCCCGTTTTTATCCATGGTGTTCAAGAAAAAGATGAAGGATGCTGTTGGATTCACAAATCTCAGATATGCAGCAACAGGTGCAGCTCCTATTAATGCAGATATACTGACGCTATTTCATTTTTTAGATATACCTATATTTGAAGGATATGGTATGACTGAAAATACTGCGGTTGCTACTGTTAATTACCATGGACAAAATAAAATCGGTACTGTGGGAAAATCATTACCGGATTCAAATTTAAAACTTTCTGAAGATGGTGAGATCCTTTTAAAAGGTTCCTATGTTATGAAAGGATATTATAAAAATGAGGAAGCAACACTTAAAACAATAAAAAATGGATGGCTGCATACAGGGGATGTGGGAAAATTAGATTCTGAAGGATATTTGTCTATTATTGGTAGGAAAAAGGAAATCTATGTTTCTTCAGGAGGAAAAAATATTGCTCCCCTCGTTATTGAAGAAACTATGAAATCTATTCCTTTGCTATCTCAATGTTTTCTCGTTGGTGATGGGCGGAATTATTGTACCGCATTATTCACACTGGATGTGGGTGCAATATTGAGAGATAAAATTGGGGTAGAATCTCACGATATCCCAAAAGATCCGAGTGGGCAATTGGATCAATTAAAAGAAAAAGGACATTCTTTATCGGATTTTACTGAAAATGATGTTGTGAAGTCAGAAATTGAATCCCAAGTGAAAGAATTAAACAAACAATTTTCAAATCCTGAACAAATTAAAAAATTTAAAATATTACCTAGAGATTTTTCGATAGATGATGGAGAATTAACACCTACACTTAAAATTAGACGAAAACAAATTTATGAAAATTGGTCTGAGGAAATAGAATCAATGTATAGAAATTAGTTGTGGGTAACACCTTATTTTTAGGGTGTGGATCATGGGGAGGAACCCTCGGAGTATTGTTAGCGAAGAAAGGTATTCCGGTAACCATGTGGCATCGAAATCAAAAAACGGTTGAATTATTAAAGGAATCAAGAAGACATTATTTAATTCCATCATTGAAGCTTCCGGAGAATATTTCTTTGACTTCGGACTTGAAAAAAACCATTCAGTGTTCAGACATTGTCATTTTAGCGATTCCGTCACAATCCATTAGAGGAGTGCTTGAGTCAACCCGTGGATATTGGAAAGAGAATCAGACCATTGTGAATGTTTCAAAGGGAATTGAAATGGACACATTAATGACGGTAAGTGAAGTTATCAAAGATGTGTTAAGTGATAGTTTTACCAATGTGGTGACATTATCAGGTCCAAGCCATGCAGAAGAAGTGATTAATAGGCATCCAACTACCTTGGTTGCGGCATCTTCCAAAGAAAACAGAGCGAAAGATGTACAATTATTATTTTCAAATAAATCACTTAGAATTTATGTAAACGATGATATAAAAGGTGTTGAGATTGGAGGATCAATTAAAAATGTTATCGCCATTGCATCTGGGATATTAGATGGATTAGGATTCGGCGATAATACTAAATCTGCTTTATTATGCAGAGGATTATCTGAGATAAATAGATTGGGAATAGCCATGGGATGTAAGGCTTCGACCTTTTCGGGATTGAGTGGTATTGGTGATTTAATTGTAACATGTATTAGCAAACACAGTAGAAATCGATTTGTGGGAGAAGAGATTGCTAAAGGTCGATCATTACATGAAATTATAAATGGAATGTCGATGATTTCGGAAGGTGTAAACACAACAAAATCAACCATTCAATTAAGTTCAAAATATTCAGTTAAAATGCCCATTACACAAGCAGTTCACTCGGTTTTATTTCAAGAAAAAAATCCCAGAATTGCTATCGAAGAATTAATGTCAAGGGAATTGATTTCAGAATGAGGCATAATCTTAATTTGAACACATTTAACAAAAAGGGTAATTTTAAAGTCTGCCCTTGTAGTTCAACGGATAGAACAAGTCCCTCCTAAGGATTAGATACAGGTT
>CAZBZK010000016.1:0-23410 GCA_964496365.1 uncultured bacterium | reverse complement strand
CCGGATTATCATGTGCATGATAAGATACGTATCTGTCATAGTCCAACCAATCGTTATTACAAAGGGAGTGAGATCATTATTCCGATATGTGAAACGATTGCACGGGAAAATAAAAATGTTGAATTCATTCTTATAGAAAACAAACCATACGATGAGACTCTTAGGATAAAGAAATCTTGTGATATTCTGGTGGATCAGGTATATAATCGTGGTGGTTGGGGGTATGGGATGAATTCTGTGGAAGCATTATCAATGGGATTGTGTTGTGTGACGGAATTAATCGATGAATATGTCAAATTTATTCCTGACCACCCTTTTGTTAATGTGAATGAAAATAATGTATATGATACAATCAAATCTTTGATAAATAACCGGGAAGTGTTGTTGGACCATAAAAAGAAAAGTAGGGAATGGGCTATAAAGCATCATGATCTACATAATACAGGTAAAGTGTTATACCAATATTATCAAGAAAGAGGCATCATTTGAACTGGACCCCTATAGTAGATGTCATTATTCCCTGTTACAATGTTGAGAAGGCAATCAACAAATGTGTTCTAAGCTTATTATCTCAATCTTACCCAAAAGATAAATACCAATGTTATTTTATTAATGATGCATCTACAGATAAGACAGGAGAGATTTTGGATAACTATTGTGAAAATAAACATATAAAAATTATTCACCACAAGAAGAACAAAGGCTTATCTGCGACAAGAAATACTGGTGTCTTTGAAGGAGATGCAGAACTTATAGCTTTTTTAGATGGTGATATGACGGTAGAAAATAATTGGATAGAGTCATTTTTACCTTATTTTAATGATAGCATTATAGCAGTCATGGGTGACAATATTCCACCAGAAGATATAAAACTAAATTCAACAGAAAAATATTATTTTGGTAATATGAGAGGAGCGCGACAGTTTAATGATGGAGATAATATATCTTTTCAATACATGCTTTATGGAAATGCAATGCTAAAACGATCAAAACTAATCCAATTTGGTTTATTTGATGAAAATATAAGTAAATATGGTGGTGAGGATACGGATCTCTCAGCAAAAATCTGGAAAAAAATCCCAGATTGTTTTGTTTTTTCCAAAAAATCTAACTCAGTTCATTATCAACGTCGTAACCTAAATGAATTTTGTACATCCATGAGAATTTATGGAAAGTATAATTTACCCATCTTATTGAATAGATACCCTGAATTTAAAAAAGAGTTAGGTGCCAATTGGATATATTCAACTAAAGGATATTTATTATTTAACCCACTAATAAATAAGATTGTTAGATCAATTTATTTTTTGATCCCATTACAAATATTTATACGATATATGATTATCTATTCTGTCATAAATGGGGTACGTAATTAAATATAATTATTAAAAATAAAAAGTAAATATAACCATTGAAAATGAATTCAAAATTAAAATATTTTGATAGGGATTTATTCTATGGAAGTTCATTTATCTGGTGTTTTGGGTGTTTCGTCACTTGCCATTTTCGAGAAACAAGATCCTGGCCTAACCAAACCCAAATTTAATGGATCGACATTTATAACCCCTGAAAATACTTGCATCCATAAAAATCATCATTGGCGATTATGTAGCGATTGTACCAATTCCGTGACACCTGAAGCGGTATGTAATAAAATGAATAGTTTAAATTTTGATTCGTAAACCATGTCTGTCCAAGTGTCAAATATAAAATATTTTCTAATTGAATTTTCCGAATAATTTACTTAAATTGAAGCAATACGCTGAACAGTACTCTGAGATTTAACCACATATCAATTTCAATAAATAAAAGTAAACGGGGAATCGTGTCCCCGTTTTTTATTAACATCAACTAAACCAAGGAGGTACACTTATGGCAGACATGAGTTCAACCGTTGAAGATGTAGTACGAGGAATTGTAAGCCTTTTAAAAGGCCTCATCGTATTATTCGTTTTCGCAAATATAGCATTCTATGGAATAGATGTTATCGCCTTACCAGATGCAATCGGTGGGATCATAAACCTGGTCGAGAACCTAGTGTCTAATGGCTTAATTGGGCTATTAGCATTACTGGCACTTCTCTCTTTTCTATAAACTGATTTTCTGAAAAGAAGAATCCACGAGTTTGAATCATCCTTATTGGAGGTAAAATGAAAAATGCAATTGACTTAATTAATAAGTGGCTAGGTGAACTTACAGAAATCTTGAAAACATTGATCGTAATTGGTGTCATTGTCGGAATATTATTTGATGACTATTTTGGAGTCATTGAAGGAATCGGTCGGGTTGTCGGTCAGTTTGGTGACGGAGGATTAGCAGGGTTACTTGCTCTAATGGTTATTTATATGTGGTACCAGAAGAAATAACCTGAATCTCATAGTGGTGAACGCCCCGGTAACGGGGCGTTCTTGTTTTGTAAATGAAATTTAATCTGACTACTCTTTTTTTTGTTTTATGGTTGGTTAACCCACTCTATTCAGCATTCGATTTAAAGCCTACTAATCTCCTTCAATTTGGGTCTGGAAATTTGAGTATGAGTTTAGGATCAAACTCTGTCAATATTTTTTCTGATCCTGCAACAGTTTTAAAAAACCAATCCTTTAGAGTTCAGGTTTGTTCCAAATCCCCGTTTAACATTTCCGGATTAAAAATGAATCATTGGTCCATAAACTACCCTTCAAAAAATTGGGGATGGGCATTGGGAGGTAGCACCTTTGGAAATAAAATTTATAAAGAGAATGTTGTGTCTGTTGTTGTCGGGAAAAAAATAGTTAATAAAATAGATTTTGGGGTAACCCTTAATTGGTATTCACTGACTATTGTTCAATTTGGTTCAGCACAAATTCCGGGACTAACAGTTTCGTGGAATTTTCCCATTAGTGAACGTTGGAAATGGGGAACTTCCTTGAGAAATTTATTCGCTCCAAAATTGGGAAAGTCGAATGAAAAGTTACCTCAAGTTGTAACATCAAATCTAACTGGCGGTTTTAATAATCAAATATTTTTGTTTTTAGAGTGGGAGGAAGATTTAAACTCTTCAACTACAATGAGAATAGGAACCCGTGGAAAAATTAATTCATTTCTTTGTGTAGCAACTGGATTTGAAACCCATTCAAAAAGTCCCACATTTGGTTTGACTTTAAATACAAAATATGGTACAATCGGATATGGTTTTCAATATTTTCCAACGCTTAATAGATATACAATTCAAGCTGGGATTAGTTTTTTTCCTAATATGTTTTTCACTAACTAAAGCAAATGTAGATCAAATTCTTGATTATATAGGAACCGATCCGGAACACCCCATTCCTAGTGAAGATATTTCACTTTTAGAAGAAATATTTACCTCCTCAAGAGATAATCAAATCTTATTGATTAAAAAGATTTCGGAATTATCATTTTTATCTTCCCAAGATTTATCAATACTGAGCCAAAATTCTTCATTGTCAGAATTATTACACCAGAAAAATACGTCCGAAACATTAAACCTGATTCTGACCCAACTCGAAAATTACCAACCCACTTTTCAATCAAAGGGATTAATAAAACACACCCTAACAGAATCTCAAGGATTCAGATATAGATGGAATGGATGGATACAGACACAGTCTTTTCATGGTGGTTTCTCGGTTGAACGGGATCCAGGTGAAGAAAACATTATGGATGGATACTCAGGATATATGGAGAGAAAAAATGATTTTGGTCAATGGATATTTGGAGATCATCAGATTATATCTGGATTTGGTTTGGTGTCCGGACGTACCTTTCCCATTACAAAATCATTTGGATCCATGAGTGGAATCAATCGTATGGGTAAAGGTTTGGCACCTTTTAAGTCCAGTCATGAATCATGGGGATTGAGAGGAATTGGACTCTCCATGGATACAGAAATTGGTAACTGGGTAATTTCTTTGAGTCAAAACCACCACGATGGAAATGTTGATGAAAATGGTGATTTGCATATTTCTGATACGGGAGATCACCAATCATTTTCAGCATTAAAACGAAAAAACAATCTTTCTGAATCTGCTTTGATTAGTCGTTGGGAACTGCATCAAAAAAATATCCATTTTGGAATTATTGGTTATCATTCAATTTGGAAATCACCAGAAACAAATTCAATTTTGATTCAATCCATGTCCCTTGCAGGGATATTTAAAAGAAAACGTGCTTCTTTTTTTGGAGAATTCGCATTTGAAGGGGAACAAAGTAAACGGTGGTTTATGGGGGTAAAAATTCCTGTTCCAAAAGGATTTTACATACTTACGTTTAGAATTTATAATGGACAGTTTCAGACGTACCGGTCCAATCCTTTTTCTGAATATCGTGGATCAAACCTAAACGAAACGGGTCTTTTCCAAGGATTGAGTTATAATTTTGGTTCGAATAAATTACTCATATTTACAGATTTATTCACAAAGAATCAAAATGAAATTGCCCATCATTTTAGACCGATTGGGATGGAAGCTGGATTCAGATGGGAAAACCGAAACCAATTTTTTCAATGGAGGTTTCAGTGGAAACAATCGTGGAAAACGGAGGATGAAGACTCTCATTACATGGGTACAACCAAAGTGAGTTACAAAAAAACCGATACAATAAAAGGAACCCTTTTTTATCGTCCTCAAAAAAGCGTTTTCTCCAATAAGTTGGAAATTTCAAATTCCCGGTTTAAAAACGACATTGAACATTTTAGGAGTATAGGAATTCAAGAAAAACTAACAATGACGTTTACAAGCTTTGCCATCGAGTTTCAGTGGATTGTTGTAAACAGTCAAGATTTTACGTCTCGATTGTATTTTTGGGATGTAAATTTACCGGGAGAAATGAGATCGAGAGTATTTACTTCTGATAGTCATTCTCCAGCTGTGAAAATATTATTTTCACCCAGCAGTACGACTCGTGTTGGTTGCCGATATCGATTGATTTGGTCTGGAAATGAGTTTCATCCATATCCTAAGCAAGAAGGAGCACTGCTGGTTGAGACTATTTTTTAACTACTTATTGTACACATGGGAATTACTGAAATAATTTCGTGCTCTATGAAATTCCAATTCTCGACCTTAATTTCAATTATTTTCTGCATTTCATTTGGGTTTGGCTCACCAATACGAGTTTTGACTTCCAATGTAAATACACCTGACGAATTAAAAACCATTTTGGTAGAATCCAAAGTGTATTGTTCAACAAATGATTTGTCAAGAATTTTAAAATGCCGGTTATATCATTCTAAAGAAAGGGGAAAAACTGTACTTTACATTGAAAATCAAAGAGTAAAGTTTACAGGTGAATCCGCATTTGTGTTGGTGGATGACCATGTATATCAAACTCCTTTTCCGAGTGTCAGTATTGGAACAGATATTTTTGTGCATTCCACCGGTTTATTTGATATTTTAAAATCTACTGTATTCCCGGGGCTCTACCATGATTTTAAAAATAACACTCTGGAAATTGATACAAAAGGGTTCAATATTTATGGGGTGGAAATCGATGAGAAATCAAATGGAACCATCCTCTATGTTAAAACAAGGGATAAGTTCCCACTGGGACATTTAAGTGCCTTCAAACATAAAAATGGATGGTTTTATCTAACGATAAAGGATGGAATAATTGATAAAAACAAAATTGAAAAAACGTTTACACGAGGAAATGTTAGAAAAGTTACAGCTGATCAATTAACCGAATCGTGCCAACTGGCATTTAAACTGCGATCAGAAATAGGAGGTCATGAACTATATCAAACATCGGAACCATCAGAAATTGTTGTCACGTTAAGATCTCCTGTGGAAACGAGCAGTCGTATTCGTGCTATTAAGGACCAATGGTTTCTGGATACAATTGTACTTGATGCAGGTCATGGAGGGAAAGATGGCGGGACTCAAGGGAGAATGGGAACAAAAGAAAAAGATATTACTTTAGATATTACCAAACGATTAGGATCTCTTATTGAAAGAAACAGCCGAATAAAGGTGATTTACACAAGAGAAGAAGATGTCTTCATTCCCTTGAAAAAACGGACTCAAATGGCAAACGAGAAAAAAGGGAAATTGTTTGTTAGCATACACGCCAACGCAAATCCTAATAAAAAAGTGAAGGGATTTGAAACCTATCTTCTTAGACCGGGGAAAAACGAGGATGCGATTGCAGTAGCATCCAGAGAAAATTCGGTGATCAATTTCGAAGAAAATCAATCACAATTTTATGAAAACCTTAAAGGAACAAATTTAATTATGGCGACTATGGCACAAACTATGTATATGAAAGAGAGCGAAGATTTAGCTGCATTAATTCAGAATGAAATTGGTAAAAAAGTAAACGCAAAAGATAGAGGAGTAAAACAAGCAGGTTTTTATGTATTGGTCGGAGCAAGCATGCCGAATGTTTTGATAGAAACGGGATTTTTATCAAACCGTCAAGAAGAAAAACTGTTGAGAAAAAAATCTTACCGGCAAAAAATTGCTGAAGGCATTTTTAAAGCAATTATTTTGTTTAAACAATCTAAAGAAGAAATATTAGCCAAAGGATGAATCACAATGACCGCCCCATTGGCGTATTTGATTCGGGTTTAGGTGGACTTACTGTTTTGAGGGCATTGAAGGAAAAATTCCCACATGAATCTTTCATTTATTTGGGAGATACCGCCCGAGTTCCGTATGGGAATAAAAGTAACAATACAGTTTCAAAATATGCAAATGAAATCGTTGATTTTCTGTTGGCAAAAAATGTGAAAGCAATTGTCGTTGCCTGCAATACGGTTTCAGCGTTGGTACTAACTGAATTAAAAAGTAAACTGTCAATTCCGATTATGGGAGTAATAGAACCGGGAGTAAAGGCAGCTCATCAAATTACCAACACTAATAAAATAGGAATCATTGGAACCTTAGGAACCATCCATTCATCTGCGTATGAAAATCAATTAAAAAAAATGAATAGTAACCTGGAAGTAAATAGCCAAGCCTGCCCACTCCTTGTCCCTTTAGCTGAAGAGGGATGGATGGAGGAAAATATTGTCAAAGATATTCTTTTGCATTATCTCTCTCCCTTGATTAAAAAAGATATCGATACACTCATTCTTGGATGCACACATTATCCGGTCTTTTCATCCGTCATGGAAGAAATACTTGGACCAAATATTCAACTCATAGATTCCCCAAAAGAAGTAGCAACAGCTTTTTTTGATTTACTAAATTCAATGAATTATTTAGCGAAAAATAAATTGCCGGGAAAATTAAGCTGTTTCGTAACCGATAAAACTAAATCCGTTCATGGAATTGCCGGACGATTCTTGGGTTCCGATGTATCAAAATTATACTATACTGATTTAGAATATTAGTCCATATTTTTCACAAAAGTAAGTACTAAGACACGATAGTTAGCAGTAAATAAATTGGTTTGATTTTCAATATTTCTAAAAAGTTCAACACTGAATAATGAACGAATTATTATCGTATTTGTACAAACTGGAAAGGAGAGGGATAAAGGTTGGTCTCGAATACACAGAGCAATTTTTGGATTATATCGGAAATCCTCACAAACAATTCCAGATCATTCATATCGCAGGTACAAATGGGAAAGGTTCTACCTGTGCATTTATTGCGTCTATACTTCGGACAGCTGGTTACAAAGTTGGATTATACACATCTCCTCACTTAATCCGGTTTAATGAAAGAATTCGAGTAGATGGTATTCCCATCTCAGATGATGAAATAAAATTGTTTGTAAAAACATACCGAAATACCATCGATGAAAATTTCTTAACTTTTTTTGAAACAACCACGGCGATGGCATTTTGGTATTTCAATAAAGTCTCAGTAGATGTAGGTGTAATAGAAACCGGATTAGGTGGTAGGCTTGACTCAACCAATGTGGTAAGTCCAAAAATTACGACCATTTTGCCCATAGATTTTGACCACAGACATATTTTGGGACAAACGTTAGAAAAAATAAGTGTGGAAAAAGGTGGTATCATAAAACCTGGTGTCCCTGTGGTAGTTGCACCTCAACACAAGGAAGTATCTCAAGTTTTAAAAACCATAGCAAACCAGAAACATTCACAATGCGAATTTATAAATTCCCCTAAAATTTTAGAAATGAATCATCATTCAATGAATACAATGTTTGAATGGAAACGAGTCAAATATACCATACCATTCTTAGGGGAACATCAAGCAATTAATGCAGTTACAGCAATCCAAACTGTCCGCACATTTGATAACACAATCCCATTTAAAATCCTTCAGTTGGGTATAGCAAAAACAATATGGTGGGGACGGATGCAAAAGTTGGATTCTAATATTCCTGTTTTTTATGATGTTGCACATAATTCAAGTGGATTGAACGTGGTTTTAAAAACGTTAAATTCTTTATTTCCCGATAATCCTCGGGGAATAATCGCATTAAAAGGTGACAAAGAATTAGATTTAATTGCCCATGAAATTAGAGGGAAATTTTCTGAATTATTTACTTTTAACTCAACACATGGAGAGCTTTATTCCCCACAGGTCCTTTGTGAAACATTAACACAATTTGAAATACCATGTATACATGGTATTAATGTAAAGCATATCATTTCTATGTTATTACAGAGCAAATCCCCGGAAACTCCCCTTCTGATATTTGGAAGTCACTATATTGCCAAAGATGTTTTTGAATCCTTTGATTTTCCCTTTGACTCTGGTATCATCTAGTGTAACTTCCCACCACAGTTGAGGCTCGCACTCAGCGAGTTTTCTTTATATGGAACCCTTTCCCAAAGGAATCCTCTATGGATGTAAATGAATTAAAATCTTTAAAAATTAAAGAACTTACAAAGTTATCACAGGATATTGGTGTCCAATCTGTCTCAGGATTGAACAAACAAGAACTTATCGTTTTGATACTAAAAGCACAAGCGGAAAAAGACGGAGTGATGTATTCCCGGGGTGTGTTAGAAGTTATGTCTGACGGATACGGTTTTCTTAGAAGCCCTGATTTCAATTATTTACCCGGACCCGATGATATTTATGTGAGTCCATCTCAAATCAAACGATTTGGTTTGCGTACGGGTCATCTTATTTCGGGACAAATAAGGCCACCAAAAAGTAAGGAGCGTTTTTATGCTCTGTTAAAAATAGATATGGTGAATAATCGTCCTTTCGAAGAAGTAAAAAAAGCCATATTGTTTGATAATCTTACTCCCTTTTATCCTGAAGAAAAATTTAATTTAGAGATAGACTCAAAAAATTTGTCCATGCGAATCATGGATTTAATTTCCCCCGTTGGAAAAGGACAAAGGGGCCTAATTGTTGCAGCACCAAAAACAGGTAAAACTATATTACTTCAACATTTAGCAAATGCCATCAGAAAAAATGCTTCCGATACTAATTTATTAATTTTGTTAATTGATGAAAGACCTGAAGAAGTTACAGATATGAAACGAAATGTGGATGCAGAAGTTGTGAGTTCCACTTTTGATGAAGTACCTGAGCGACATGTGGCAGTTGCCGACATGGTTTTGCAAAAAGCGAAAAGGATGGTGGAATATGGGGACGATGTGGTAATCCTTTTGGATAGTATTACTCGTTTAGCTCGGGCACACAATGCTGTCATTCCTCATAGTGGGAAAATCCTGTCTGGTGGAGTCGATGCCAATGCATTGAAAAAACCAAAGCAATTTTTCGGAGCAGCAAGGAATACGGAAGAGGGTGGATCATTAACTATAATTGCTACTGCACTCGTTGATACGGGTAGCCGGATGGATGATGTAATCTTTGAGGAGTTTAAGGGCACTGGAAATATGGAGTTGGTTTTGGATAGAGGATTAAGTGACCGTAGGATTTTTCCGTCTTTTGATTTGATTCGCTCTGGCACTCGCCGTGAAGAATTAATGGTCAACAAAAAGCATTTAGGGAGAATGTGGATTTTAAGGAAATTATTAAATGAAATGAATACATTGGAAGCGATGGAATTTTTTCAGGAACGAATAAAACGCACAAAATCCAATGAGGAATTCATGAATACAATGAGTCAATAAGTTAGCATTAAACAAAATGGTTTTTATAGATTGTAAAGAGGTCAGACAATGGAGGAATCCAGCCTAAATTCACATTCCCTGCGGACTGTAACTGTTCGTTTAGTGACGGATAAACCTGTAAAAAAAACGCCCTATCAAGTCAAGGGTGTTTTTATAAATCAGTTTGGCGATGACCCCATCATACCCCTTTTAAACGGACAATATAGAAAAAAGTTTTTATATCCTCGTGTTCAAGTGAAAATATTGAATGAACAAATCTATATGGTAGGATTAAGTAAAACGGTTGACTCTATTCTATCGTTGAGTGAAAAATTTGATTCACTGGATTTTGGTAATATTACCTTTAAAGTCAATGATGTAAATGTGATTGAACAAACTGATATATTGACGCCATCAAATCAGCCGATGCGATATCGGTTTCTTTCTCCTTGGGTTGCATTAAACCCAGCAACCCATAAACGGTATAAAGTATTGGATAATTCCGGTAAAATAAAATTTCTAAGCCAATTACTGACACATAATATTTTATTTTTGGGGAAAGAAATGGGGTTAGACATTGAAACCAAAATTTATACATGGTTATCATTGTCATCGCTTTCTCCTGATCCTATTGGTGAAAAAAACTGGGGTTCGTTTAATGGCAGTTTTAAAACCAATATTATTCTACCAAATTACATAGGATTAGGAAATGGGATCACCCGAGGATTTGGTACCATTTGTACTTTGGATGATTCAGATACCTTTACACCTGAGGAAGGAGAATTCTCTGGAAAATCTAAAAATTCTAAAAATGCATTTTTTTCTCCAATGAAAAAACAACCCACAAAGTACAAAAAGAAAAAACAAAAAATGAAATTTAAAGTAAAAGAAAAAGCTTCTGGATATAAAAACAAAAATAGGAGAAATAATAAAAATACCAAAAAAATTCATCCTCAATTTGCCGAACCCAAAAAAGAATTTGAAGAAGATAAAAAAAATGAAGGTGTTAACTTCAACCGATTTAAATACCATAAAAAACAACATGAGTTTTAATCCTTCTCTCTCAAAATAATATACGATTTATAAAAGTATGAAAATGAAACTTGCTCATCGAATTTCAAAATTGAATCCATCATTTACCATGCAAATGGCTGCTACTGCCTCGAAAATGAAACAAGCGGGAATGGACGTAATTGATTTTACTGTAGGAGAACCGGACTTTCCTACCTCTCCTCATATTTGTGAAGCAGCCAAATCTGCATTGGACGAAGGATTTACAAAATATACGACCGTCAGCGGCATCCCCGAACTGAAAACTGCCATTCAGAAAAAAGTACAACGAGATAACAAAATGGATATTTTACCTTCTCAAATTTTAGTCTCTAACGGGGGAAAACAAAGCTTGTATCTTGCTTGTCAGGCATGTTTTGAAGGTGGGGATGAAGTCTTGATATTCTCGCCATATTGGGTTTCGTATCCTGAAATGGTGACATTATCAGATGCTAGTCCTGTGTTAGTTAAAACCATACACTCAAACCAATACGAACCCGATTTTGATGATTTACATTCTAAAATCACACCTAAAGTAAAAGGAGTGATTATCAATTGTCCTTCTAATCCTACCGGTGCTGTTTGGTCGGATGATGCAGTAAAAAAAATATTGACATTGGCGAAGAAAAATGATTGGTTTGTTTTTTCCGATGAATGCTATGAACAATTGGTTTATGATGAAACATTCCAAAGCATTGGATGTCTAAATGACGTTGGGGCAGAGCTTGTGACTTTTATGACATTATCTAAATCCTATGCTATGACAGGTTGGAGGTTGGGATATGCATTCGGAAATGAGTACATAATGAATGCAATGACAAAACTTCAGGGACAGGAAACATCCTGTGCAAATTCAATGGCTCAAAAAGCTGCGGTTGAAGCATTAACAGGAGACCAAAAACCAATGTTAAGAATGAAGGAAACATTTAAAAAAAGAAGGGATTTAATGGTTGAATTACTCAACGACATTCCGGAGATTGAATGCGATTTACCAAAAGGGGCATTTTATGCTTTTCCAAATTGCTCGGGATATTTTGGGAAAAAATACGGTAACCAAAAAATCACAACTTCGACCCAATTATCGGAGTTTGTTTTAGAAAATTCTCAAGTTGTGACCGTTTCGGGAGACGGATTTGGAGCACCGGGGTATATAAGATTTTCTTATGCAGTTTCATCTGAAATTATCCGAGAAGGAGTAAAACGATTGAAACAAACATTAACATTATTAAACTAGTAAGGAGATAATCCAATGAAAAAAGGAATTCATCCGGAATATAAAAATGGAAAAGTACATTGTGCCTGCGGAAACGAATTTGAGGTGTTCAGCACCCTGGGAGACCAGCGAATAGAAATTTGTAATGTATGCCATCCATTTTTTTCCGGAAAGCAAAAACTAATTGATACAGCGGGAAGAATAGAAAAATTTCAACAAAAATATGGAAAAGACACTAGTTAACTATTTCATAACTGGACACATTTCATCGGTAGAAAAATTCATTTTTGAGGATTTTTTCTAATGACAATAAAATCAATTCGATTCCTGGCAATGATGAGACCTGCGATCCTTGTAGGAGGGCAAGCGGTTATCGAAGGTGTCATGATGCGAGTTCCCGGAACCGTTGCTACCGCCGTTCGTGATCCCAATGGAAAAATTCAAATAAATAGAAAATCCTTTACGTCTAAAATTGAAGTTTCACATTTTTGGAGAAAACCAATTTTAAGAGGCATTATTTCATTATTTGAAGCAATAAAACTAGGATATTCAACCTTACAATGGTCTACGGAAATTGCATTACCAGAAGAAAATCAAAAAGAAAAACCGAGTAAACTTACCGATTTTGTAACCCTATTGTTTTCATTAGGTTTGGCGTTACTATTGTTTATTGTGTTGCCTATGCTACTCACAACCTATTTTTCAAATGTTGAAAAAGATGCTTTGTGGTTTAATCTCATTTCTGGAGGATTTAGGATATCATTTTTTATTACCTATTTGGGATTGATTTCAATGTTAAAGGACGTTCGGCGCTTATTTCAATATCACGGTTCTGAACATCGAGTCGTGTATAATTTCGAATCTGGAAAAGAAATAAATATTGCAAATGCTCAATCATTCCCCACTCAACATCCACGGTGTGGAACCAGTTTTTTATTTATTGTCTTATTGTCCGCTATTTTAATTTTTGCATTGGTAGATGCCATCATTATTTCATGGTTAGGAACAATTACTTTGCCGATTAGATTACTATTTCATATTCCCCTTATCCCTCTTGTATCGGGAATTGGTTATGAAATTATTAAAGTCACATCTCGAAATGAAACCCTAATATTCCGTATGTTGCGCAAACCCGGATTATGGCTTCAATATATTACCACTCGAAATCCAGAGGACGACATGGTTGAAATCGCAATAACTGCATTAAAATCAGCTTTTGGTGATAAATTTAAAAAAATGGAAGGGAAAGAATTTATCGCTGAGGCAATTGGTTGAAAGAAAAAATAGCAGAAATCATAAAACATTTTGACAGTTTGGAAGAACAATTTTCTTCTCAAGATGTCTTAGGGAATCCTGATCTGATGAAAAAAATTGCGCAGGAACGAAGTAAATTAGAACCAGTTGTTACCAAAGGGCGGGAGTATCTTGACTTATTAAATCAACTAAGTGATACATCAGAATTATTGTCCGGGGGTGATGCGGAAATTATCGAGTTAGCAAAAGAAGAAATAAATGATTTAGAAACACAAGAAAAAGCGTTGGAAAAGGAATTAATAATTCTACTTCTTCCACGAGATCCAAATGATGATAAAAGTATTATAATGGAAATCAGAGCGGGTACAGGTGGAGAAGAAGCCGCATTATTTGCAGCGGATCTTTTTCGAATGTACTCTCATTTTGCAGAAAATTCCAAAATGTCAATTAAAATAATGGATGCTCATGAAACAGGCATCGGCGGAATGAAAAGTATTACATTTTCCCTTACGGGTGATGGAGCTTATGGATTGCTAAAATTTGAAAGTGGAGTTCACAGGGTTCAACGGGTGCCTAAAACCGAAGCGGGAGGGAGATTACATACATCTGCCGCAACTGTGGCAGTCCTTCCGGAAGCTGAGGAAGCCGATATTGAAGTGAGGGATGAAGATTTAAAAATTGATACGTATCGTGCAAGTGGAGCTGGAGGTCAGCATGTAAACAAAACCGAATCTGCAATTCGGATTACACACATCCCAACAGGTCTTGTAGTGACTTGCCAAGATGAAAAATCTCAGCATAAAAATCGATCTGCAGCTCTGAAGGTTTTGCGTTCCAGATTGAAAGTTGCGGAGGAAGAACGATTAGCTAAAGAACGAGCTGAAACCCGAAAATCTTTGGTTTCTACCGGTGATCGTTCAGCCAAAATCAGAACGTATAATTATCCCCAAAATCGAGTAACGGATCACAGAATTAATTATTCGACTCATGATTTAGAAAATATGATGAATGGAGAATTAAACGCATTTATTGAGCAACTTCAACTAGCAGAACAACAGGAACAATTATTGGGTGCAAAATTAAATTGAACTTGAGTGAACCCAAATCAAATTCATTAAAAGAGGTAGCACTTTGGGGTGCAGAACAACTCGATTTCCATCAAATAGAAAATCCTGTCAGAGAAGCAAATTGGATGGCAAGTGACTTGGTTCAGTGTGCTTTATCAGACGTAAAACTCAATTCGATTTTTATCTCTAATAATGAATTAGATAGATATAAAAATTGGATATATCGTAGAACTCTAAATGAACCGGTACAACACATAACCGGTAAAACAGAATTTTATGGATTACCAATTCAAATGACACAAAATGTGTTTATTCCCAGACCCGAAACAGAACGAATTGTGGATACAGTATTAGCATTAATATCCTCAAAAGATTCTACCACAATTTTAGATATGGGAACCGGATCCGGATGTATCGCTATTGCTTTGGCTACCCAACTGCCCCGTTCTTTTATTACCGCCACAGATGTGTCAAAAATAGCAATCGAATTGGCTAAAAAAAATGCAAACTCATTAGGACTTAAAAATATAATCTTCAAAATTTCGAATATTTTCGAAAAATTACCAAACTGTTTATTTGATTTTGTCATTTCGAACCCACCCTATATTCCAACAGAAGAAATGAAACAATTGACGCCAGAAGTTTTGAATCATGATCCCACTATTGCACTAACCGACGGAAAAGATGGACTTAGTTTTTATAAATATTTTGCAGCGAATTTTTATCAGTTGGTAGCTCCAGCGGGAAAGATGATACTAGAAACGGGGAGCCATTCTCATCCTCAAAAAGCAGAACAAATTTTTAAAGAAAATGGATTTTATACACAATTTGAAAAAGATTACTCGGGTCATCCCCGTGTGTTGATTGTAACCGATAATCCATTAACGTGATAAACTATGTACGCATTTTACGACCCATAAATATTTTTATTTCCAGTATAACTATATTAGTTTGTGGAAGCATTTTAGATGTCTTATCCCAATCATCGAATATAGTTTTTTCCATCATTGTTGTTGGTTGTTTTATCGGTGGAGCAAATATATTTAACGATATTAAAGATTATCCAGAAGATAAAATTAACAGACCAAATCGCCCTCTTCCTTCTGGAATTATTTCAATATCGTCTGCAGAATTATTTTATAAAATATTGTTTTTAGTAGGTGGAGTGTTTTGTCTGTTCTTACCATTTTCAGCTCAATTCATTGCATTGCTTATTTCTTTTCCTCTTATTATTTTTTATTCAACTCATTTAAAATCTAAACCATTGATTGGAAATGTGGTCATTTCATTATTATTGAGTTTAACTTTTATTTTTTGTGGGGCTGTGTTTGGAAATGCTACTCCCATGTTTATTCCCTCAGGATTGGCATTTTCTCTTACTTTTGTGAGAGAATTGATAAAGGACATTGAGGATATAGAAGGGGACAGAAAATCAGGACATGACACAATTCCCATTAAATATGGCATAAACCGTGCCGCCCAATTGGTAATACTATTCTCTGTCATTACAGGAGTGGTGTCTCTCATCCCATTTTTTTTAAATATTTATTCAATATTTTATCTTATTCCCCTTGTGTTGGGAGTTGAGTTACCTTTAGCAATCGTTGTAGTTTTACTTATGAAATCCCAGTCCAAAACGACCGCTAGAAACGCTTCAGCCTTACTAAAAATAGCAACCATAATGGGTATTCTGTCTATCTACATCGGAGCAATTTATGGGAACTGAATTCGTTCATCTTCATAACCATTCGGATTATAGTCTTTTAGATGGGGCTCAACCTATAAAGCAAATGGTTAATCGTACCAAAGAATTAGGTATGAATTCCATTGCCTTGACTGATCATGGTAATTTATTTGGAGCTATTGATTTTTATCTTCAATGCGAAAAAGCAGGGATAAAACCAATCATCGGGATGGAAGCCTATATTGTTGGTGAAGGTAGCAGAAAAAAAAGGGGAACACCTCAGACCTTGAGACAGAGAACTTTTCATATCATATTGTTATGTAAAAATCTTCAGGGATATAAGAACCTCATGAAACTCTCCTCCACCGCTTATTTAGATGGTTTTTATTATAAACCTCGAATGGATAAAGATATTTTACGAAAACATTCAGATGGATTGATTGGACTATCCGCTTGTCTTAATGGTGAAGTTACCCGTCTCCATCTTTCTGGAAATGATCTGGAAGCACAAAATGCAGTCGAAGAACATGTGGAAATTTTCGGTAAGGACAATTTTTATATTGAAATTCAACGACATGGAATGGATGAAGATCATGCTTATGAAAAAAATCTGAAGATAGCAAAACAGATGAATATAAAATATGTTGCGACCAATGATGTTCATTACACTCGACAAAGTCATTGGAATTCACATGATATTCTTATTTGTTTACAAAGCAATCATTTCAGAAGTGATGAAAAACGGATGAGATATAAAGAAAAAGAATTTTATCTGCGGTCTCCCGAAGAGATGAGAAAACTATTCGCTGACATTCCAGAATCCTGCGATGCAACATTAGAAATTGCAGAACGATGTTCCTTAAAATTAGGGTTTGGAAAGTATCATCTCCCTGTATTTAAAATTCCTAAAACTTTCGAAAACTCAGACCCTGATTCATATCTTCGAACCCTATGCATAGAAGGACTGAATTCTCTATTTCCTGACGTAACCAAAAAATTATTGTCTCGGTTGGATTATGAATTATCGGTTATAAAAGAAATGGGGTTTTCCGGTTATTTCTTAATTACAGCAGATTTTGTTAATTATGCCAAACAAAATCATATTCCTGTGGGTCCGGGAAGAGGCTCTGCTGCAGGAAGTTTGGTATCTTACGCATTAGGTATTACAACTATTGATCCTATAAAACATCAATTACTTTTTGAGCGATTTTTAAATCCAGAAAGGGTAAGTTTACCTGATATTGATATTGATTTTTGTTATGAACGGCGTGGTGAAGTCATCCAATATATCAAAGATAAATATGGTGAAAAATCCGTTACACAGATCATTACTTTCGGTAAAATGAAAGCCCGACAAGCGGTAAAAGATGTGGGACGTGTCATGGGTTTTCCATTTGGGGAAGTGGATAAAATTGCAAAAGAGATTCCTGACGAACTTAATATTTCATTAAAAGATGCATTAAAGAAAAGCCCGTCATTTAAAAACATGGCAGAAGGAAATTATAAAGAATTAATTAACCATTCTCAGGTTCTCGAAGGTGTAAATAGACATGCTTCCACCCATGCTGCGGGAGTTGTAATTGCTCCAGGGAATCTAACAGATTTTATACCGTTGTACAAATCTTCCAAAGGTGATGTCACCAGCCAATATGATATGAAATGTCTTGAAAAATTAGGTTTGTTAAAAATGGATTTTCTCGGTTTGCGAAATCTAACCATCATTGAAAGGACGTTGGAACTCATAGAAAAAACTGATAAAAAAGTGAATATTAATACAATTCCTATGGATGATAAGAATGTGTACAAGCTGTTTTCAGATGGCATCACTACCGGGATATTTCAATTTGAATCTGCTGGGATGCGTGAATTTTTAACCAAACTGAAGCCGACTTGTATAGAAGATTTAATTGCATTAAATGCTCTTTATAGGCCGGGCCCGATGAATAATATTGATGACTTTATAAATCGAAAAAAAGGGAAAAAAGAAATCGATTACATTCATAAAAATCTGGAACCTATTTTAAAAGAAACCTATGGAATCATTGTTTATCAAGAACAAGTGATGCAAATTGCCAATCAAATTGCAGGTTTTTCATTGGCAGATGCAGATTTGTTACGAAGAGCTATGGGGAAAAAAGATTCTGATCTAATGGACCGAATGAAATCTGAATTCTTAAAGGGTTCGAAAAAGAATAATATTAGTTCTCAGAAATCTGAAGCTATTTTTTCCTTAATAAAGAAATTTGCAGAATACGGATTCAACAAAAGTCATTCAACTGCCTACGCCTACATTGCGTATCAAACCGCTTGGTTGAAGACACATTATCCGGTAGAGTTTATGTCTGCAAACCTCACCAGTTTTATGACGGATACAAATCGAATCGTACGCTTGATAAATGAATGTCGAAAATTAAACATCCAAGTTCATCCACCTGATATCAACATATCAGGAATAAATTTTACACCCCTGGACAAAAAAAGCATATCCTATGGATTAAATGCCATTAAAAACGTTGGTACTGCAGCCTTGGACAGAATTATTTCCGAGAGAGATGAAAAAGGTAAGTATGCATCAATCTTTGATTTTACTTCACGAGCTGGATCGAATACGGTCAATAGAAAAGTGCTGGAAAGTTTGATAAAATCAGGATCACTGGATTGTTTTCCGGGAAAAAGAGTTGACTTGTTTGCAACTGTAGATGATGCGTTAAAATATGGACAAAGCATTCAAAACAACAGAGATAATAACCAAGTAGATATATTCGGTTCAAGCAATGGAATTAGTGCACTGATTAAAGAACCAAGTTTGGGTCAGGGTGAACCCTGGAGCGAAAAGCAATCTCTCTCTTTTGAAAAAGAGGTGTTGGGAACGTATGTTTCCGGTCATCCTCTGCTAAAACATGCAGACACCATCGAAAAATATGCAACTCACGATTTTACTGAGAATATTCAAACAGCTTCTAAAAAATCGTTTCGTCTTGGTGGGTTGATTGAAAGTGTAACTCGAAATTATGATAAAAAAGGAAGGGAATGGGCTCGAGTGAATCTGGAATGTATTGGTGGACAGGCTGAAATCATTGTGTTCAATACAACGTTTACCAAGTATAAAGAGTTAATTCAAGAAGGAAATATAGTATTCGTAGCAGGGAACCCCGAAGAACGTTCAGAAATTGGGAATGTGAAAATGCTTGCAGATCAAATTGTACCACTTGAAAATGCAGGTGATTATTTTTCGAATAATTTGAATGTCCTTGTGAATCCTAGCGTGATATCTTCTCAGGAGATTGATGATCTTTATCAAATTGCGACTCAGTTTTCAGGAAACAAACGGTTGATCATTCACATTCCAAAAAATGGCAGAACTCAAAGGATTTTGGCGCACAACATTCGTGTATCAACCAACAACGAATTTTGTAAAAAATTGAAAAAGATGTACGGAAAACAAAATATTTGGATTGAATGATAGCTGTACTTCAAAGAGTGTCCTCTGGCTCTGTTACAATTCGGGGAAAACTAAAAGCCAAAATCCAATCTGGAATGGTCATTTTATTAGGTGTGGTAAAGGATGATTCAGACCTAGATGCTAAACAATTAGCAACTAAGATTTCAAAGTTTAGAATGTTTAATGATGAACGTGAAAAGATGAATTTGTCAATCCGGGATATAGGTGGATCAGTTTTGGTTATCAGTCAATTTACGTTGTGCGGCGATGTCAAAAAAGGACGCAGACCTAGTTTCCTTCAGGCTGCACCACCGGAGGAAGGCAAACGATTATATAAAGAATTTAAATCACAGTTATCCGCTATTGGAATCCCAGTGGAATCCGGTGAATTTGGAGCAACCATGTCTGTGAGCATGATTAATGAAGGTCCCGTTACATTTGTATTGAACACTCAGGGATAAGGAATAGGAAAATCAGAAAATTATCTTGTTAGTTTTAGTGCTGATATTTTTTATGTTTGAATCCTGTCGTAACTTTACCATTGAAAAAATCTGAGTTTTTATATGAAACGTAAAATAAGAATAGTCATGGCAAAACCCGGTTTGGATGGTCACGATCGTGGAATAAAAGTATTGGCATCTGCCTATAGGGATGCTGGAATGGAAGTGATATATTTGGGATTACGACAAACACCAGAAATGATTGTTTCTGCGGCATTGCAAGAAGACGCTGATGTTATTGCACTTTCCAGCTTGAATAATGCACACATGACCATTTTCCCCCGTGTAAAAAAATTGATGAATGAAAAAGGGTTAAACGATATACTTTTAACAGGAGGCGGGATTATTCCAAAATCGGATATGGAATCATTATCTAAAATGGGAGTTGGTACCTTGTTTGGACCAGGAACTCCTGTTCAGGACACCATTGATTACCTAACCGAATGGGTCGAAAAAAATCGAAGATAAATTATGATGTTTGTACAACCATAAAATCACAAAACCAATTGGACAATTCCATTTTTTTCCCAGTTCGAGCAGATGAGTTTTTTAATAAAAAAGATTACCCTAAAGCAATGGAAATCTGTCATGAAGGATTAGAATCAAATAAAGACCATCCAGATGGATTATTTATACTAGCACAGTGTGAACAAAAGTTAGGAAATTACAAAGCATCAGAAAAAATATTGAAGTCTTTAATAACTTCCCATCCCATCTATCCTGAGGCACTGAGGTGGCTGGTTAACGTACAGAAAAAATTAAATCGTTCCGAAAACACAATTAAGAAAACAGAAAACAGATACAATCGTCTTGTGTTTTCTACAACTAAAAAAATACCCAAAAAACCTCTAGATAGGACATCAAATAAAAAACAACCTTCCTCTACTTTAACCACCGATTTAAAACCTCTTAATATCAGTCCAAAATTAGCGACATTCACGTTGGTGGATATACTGGAAAATCAAGGACTTTATCCTCAAGCAATCGACGTTTTGGAACTATTGGAAGGCAAAGCGAAAGACAAGAAACGTTTGGAAGATTCCCGTCAGAGAATTTTGGAAAAACTTCATTCACAAAGTTAAAATAGAGAATTATTACCATGACACCAAATTTGTATTTAGCAAGGCAAGAAAAATTAAAAAACGTACTTGAAAATCAAGGGTTAAATGGTATCATTTTGACTAATTTAACCAGTATTCGTTACATTTGTGGTTTTACCGGTTCTGCGGCTACATGTCTGATTCTCCCTGAAAATCAGTATTTTATATCAGATGGTAGATACAATGAACAGTCAAAAAATCAAGTAAAAGGGTTTTCAAGAATTATAGAAAATATTTCCCATTTAGAACTAATGGGAGCCAAAAAAAGAAACTTGATTCCCCACGGATTAAAATTAGGATTTGAGGGTGAACACCTATCGGTTGCACAATACAACTCCTTGATGGAATTATTTACAAAAACAGATTGGGTATGTACAAAAGGGATTCTTGAGGAACTCCAATCCATAAAAGATGATATGGAAATCAATGCCATTTGTACGGCAGTAGAGGTTACAGATTCAGCATATGAAAAAGTGTTACCTCTCATAAGAGCGGGTGTCACCGAAAAAGATATTGCCAACGAGTTGGTTTTGTACTACCGTAAGGAAGCGGATGGAGAAGCCTATCCCCCCATCGTTGCCGGAGGACCTAATAGTGCATTGCCTCATGCGGTTCCATCAGACCGGGAATTTCAAAAAGGAGATTTTATCGTCATCGATGCTGCGGCAAAATTCGATGGTTATCATGCAGACATGACTCGAACCCCTGTTCTCGGGCAAGCAACGGATAAACATCATGAAATATACAGTATTGTAAAAAAAGCTCAAGAAACCGCTGTAGCTTCAGCAAAAGCTGGAGTTTCCTGTAAGGAAATGGATGCTATTCCCAGACGAATTATCGAAAAAAATGGGTATGGAGAATATTTCAATCACGGAACGGGACACGGATTGGGGTTGGAGATTCATACTCAACCTCGACTAAGTAAAATTAGTGATCAAATTCTGGAAGCGAATAATGTGGTAACCGTTGAGCCTGGGATTTATCTTCCAGATTGGGGCGGTGTTCGCATTGAAGACGATATTCTCATTAAAGAAGACGGATACGAAGTGCTAAATACCACAACAAGAGATTTGATTGTCCTTTAATACTTGATTTTTCATTCGGGTTAAACAGGTCTGTTGAGATGGATGAAAATAAACAGAGACGTATGATTTTTATAAACGCAAAACGAGATTTATATAACCTTTGTAATATTCATTTTTAAATCAAGGAAAACATGAACCAACAAATTACATTAAAACAAACGAAAGAATTCAAAACCCAAACCAATTCTGATGCGTCCTTACGATTGGCAAGAAATGCCGCAATGCGAGGGGAAATCGAAGACCTTGCCATGGACTGGGAAACATACAGAAAAATTGACCATACATTCTCAGAAATGGTCTCCGGAGAAATGCCCGTAACCAATCAAAAATCCAGCGGAAGGTGTTGGGGATTTGCAGGACTGAATCTGTTTCGAATCTATCTCGGAAGGAAATACAACCTTAAAAATTTTGAATTTAGCCAAAGTTATTTTATGTTCTGGGATAAACTGGAAAAGTCAAATTATTTTCTCGAAAATATCTTAGCAACTTTAAATGAGGCTAAAGACGGAAGGCTCATGATGCATTTGGTGGAAAACCCCATTCAGGATGGGGGACAATGGCACATGTTTATTAATCTTATCCATAAATACGGCGTTGTACCACAAACTGAAATGCCCGAGACGTTTCAAAGTAGTAAGTCAATGCGTATGAATCGGATGATTACAAGAAAATTAAGGGAATACACCAAGACATTGCGAGATGCTCATTGCGAAGGAGCAAACAAAAATGATCTCCGATCTATGAAAAAAGAAATGCTTAAAATTGTATATCGACTGCTCACAATCCATTTAGGGACTCCCCCGGACAAATTCAACTGGCAGGTTAGAGATAAAAAAAAGAAATTTCTTCGCTTTGAAGAACTCACACCAAAACGGTTTTTTTCAGATCATGTTGGGTTGGATTTGAGCGAATATGTGTGTTTGATTAATTGTCCTATGTCGGATAAAAAATACAATGAAAATTACACGGTTGAATATTTAGGAAATGTAGTCGGTGGTGAAATCATTCGCTATTTGAACCTACC
>CAZBZK010000015.1:0-26565 GCA_964496365.1 uncultured bacterium | reverse complement strand
TCATTGGTAATACCATCAATGAACTTACTATTAGTCTGAATGAAGGATGGAATCTCATATCAGGAATAAGCATTGCTTTTGATATCTCGGATATACAAGACCCGAATGAAATTATTATTTCGGGCACAGTTTTTGGTTTTAGCCCTGATGGATACTCAAATACAGAAATAATAGAACCTGGGAAAGGATATTGGATTCGGGCGAATAGTGCAGGAACTATTAGCATTCAGAATTAATCAACCATCCTATTCACCTCTTTGTAAAAAAGTAGGGATGGGGTAAATTGGGACATTAAATTACTCGACTAATTCTTATGAAAACCTTAGTATACCTATTTATTTGCAGTTCAATAGCATTTTGTCAAAACAATATTAATCGTAATACCTTACCTAAAGAATCTCTTGTTGAAAAGATAAAATATTATGGTCCTCGTCTTGGTATTATAAAATATAGCAAAGGATTTGGGGAAATCCTTGATGATGTCTGGGATACTCCTTCTACCATAATGCAAGTTGGTTGGGAGACCAAGTTGATAATCGCTCCCATTGATAATGGATTAAAAGGATTCACTAAAATAATCTGGTTATTTGCTGGATTTGAGGAGGGTATTTTCTTGCCCCAGTTTAATTGGCAAATGGGATTAATCACAGAAAATAATTTAGAATTAGGTATAGGACCTCATATGTCTTTCACTGGTCCTGCTCTGGGTTTTTCTGTTGAAAATATATTAGGTTCCACCGGAATGACATATCCTATCAGTCTAAATATTGCTGTCCAAAAAAATGAATATTTCGTATCCTTTTTAATAGGATTTGAGACACCAAATTAAATTTTAGTAACTACGGTTGGCACTCCACCTCTCTGTAAAAAAGTGGGGATGGGGTAAATATTAAAAAAAAGAGGAAACCATATGATAAAAGGACATGAAAAATCCATGTCCGTTTATTTTTATAATTTAAATTGTTTTTTGGGGTAATTACAATTACGAATTTTCAATAGTTTATATCGGAATAAAACATTGGTTTTATCCTAAGCAATGTAATATATTTTTGAATATTTATAGTACATTACAGATTCATAAAGGCAAAAAATGGCAGAAAAATTCAGCAACAAAGATTTTGAAAATCATATAAAAAAATTAATAATTAATAAGGAAATTTACCGTATGTTGGAACAGTTAAGATCAATCATGCGGAAAATTGTTTTTATATTAGGAGATGAAGATTGGAATCAATCCACATTTACGAAATATCAAAGAAAAAAATCCCTAAAATTTTTACTGGACTATTCCTTTATTTATTGTGTTAATGAGTTAACAACCGTTTTAAATGATAGTGGCACATTGGCACCCATGCCCGGTGTAAAAAAATGGCAGGGGAAATATGAAAGAAAATTCACCGAATATTTTCTGAACACAAAAGAAATTAAATCAAATAAGAGCAACTTAAAGTCTAATGAAATTGACTCTTTTAAAAAATCCTTACAAAAATTGCAAAAATGTAAAAACGAAAATAATATAAACAGTGAGATTTTAAAAATAGCTGAAAATTATTGTATAGAAAGAAGAGATTTGGTATCAATGAGAGGATTTACGTTTGAATTGGAAGACAGAATTTTAGGTGCTATCTGGGATGAGGAGTAATTGGGATTAATTTTCCTTTTGGATAATCTCAAAATACTTGGTTCTGGAGGTCATAGCACCGAAAGCCCCCATGACAGGATTCCCGTTTTTATCCCTAAGGTTCGTTCGTTCAGGATCTGATAAATCTAACTGAATAAAAAAGTAATAATTCTCATACCCTTTTGAAAATGTATATATATCATATTTGAATTTGTCAGCACCAGTATAAGGCGGATATTTCTCAGCCACAACTTTTTCTGACATAAGACAAATAGAATTATTAATAAAATAATTTCCGCTGTTAGTTCCACCATCCCGGTGCCCATGGTAGTAAACATAACGATCATTTTCTTCATCATAGATATATTGTACAGCTTGGTATTTTATTGTTGCAAATAGTGAAGCATAATTTATTTTTGCATCATTGTTTTTTTGAGATAAATCAAAAATATCTTCAGAATAGAAATAGTATAAACTATCAGAATTGAACTCTTCTATACATTCATATATATTATTTTCATATGCACATGAATCTATTTTGGATTCATCGTTATCATAAACACCATTGAGATTTATATCTTTTAAAACCTCAAGTCTTCCCCAAGAGCCATTTTGATTTTCATCTTCATAAGGTTCTCCTTTATCCCAGATTCCGTTACCAAGGTTATCTATCCATGAGGAATCCCCAAAACAAATTGTTTGTTCTTCATTACAATCACTAAAATTTTCGTATAGGTCTTTATCCCAGAACCCATTACCATTGTAGTCTAAGTATTCTTCTTTATCATAAAAGATAATAGGTCTAACCAAAGTATCAACTGCTGTTATTTCTCCGTAGGATTCATACCCTGATCCCTCAGTACATTCGCAGGAGAAGTTATATTCTGTATCGTAATGATTAAAATCAATATCGCAATTCAAGGGATCTGGTATCCAGGCACCATAGCTGACAGCTTCAATATCTTCAACGTCAAAGCCAGGTTTATTTTCATCGAAAAACATACCTCCTGTTTCACTAAAAATAAATTCGCAAACATCTTCTCCATGTTTGATATTTACAGTGCAAAAATTACTTAAATGAATTTCAGGCAAAATTTCGTTATACTCATCTACATTTAATTCATTACAGCCAGGGACACCGTCCCCCTCTCCTTCGTCTGGGGCGATATCTCCACCAAATCCCCTATCATCATAATCTCCATCGTTGTTCGAATCATATGCCTGTTTACCGTCTTCTCCTACATCGTCGGTTACGCAATCGCCGCTACACGATTCGATACACTCTTCTTTCGTCTCAAATGTAAGGAGTGAGGAAAGATCCCAACTACATGTATCACACTCTTCTTCATTCATTTCGCATGAAAATAAATGAAGAAGACAATTTGAGCTATTGCACTCGTTTGTACACTCATCCAGAGACTCATAGGATGCTGAATCATCAGCACAATAGTAATAATTCCAGTCATTGTCATCATCGATACAATTATATAAGTTTGCTTCATCTAAAGGTACAGATTTATCAATTCTGACGATTGCGGTATTTTGAGTAGGCAGCATTAATGCTTCTATTCTTAATTCAGAATTATAAAAGGAAAAATCATCTGAAAAATCAGTTATATCTAATTCTTTTTCACAAGCGATGAAATAAAGGGCTAAAATGTGTATCAATAAATATTTTTTATCCATTATAAATTAAATTCCCATCCAAAGGTTAACAAAATTGGAAACATGCTATAAGCTGAAACCTGAGATGGTGATGCTTGATGATTCCAGTTGTACAAAAGCACATTGTAATGATTCGTTAAATTTATAATCTGAAATTTCCATTTTCCATTTAGTCCCCATAAGGTTGATTTTCTGGCATAGCTAACATCTATTCTGAAATAAGCTGGATATCTACCACTGTTTCTTGCACCGTATCTATTCCCAAAATACCGATATGGGTTTTCCAAACTTCCATACTGTCCGGCTTGATGGACCTTTCCAATTACTGGAGTGTATGTTTGACCACTACTGAATATTGTGCTTATTCCAAATTCATTTTTTTCTGAGAATTGATAACTTATCACCGAATTAAAAGTATGCGGCTTATCATATTTAGCAGGATAAATTTCTTTTTCCTCCCATATCACTCCATCAGAATTAAGATCTACTTCTCTCTCAATTTTTGCAAACGCATAACTGATCCATCCTGATATTTTATCTTTTTTTAATCGATATAATATTTCTAATCCATAGGATTTTCCTATTCCTGATAATGCAATAGTATGTTCTATGTCACTCCCATCTACCTTTGGATTAAGATCATAAATGTTTCCATAGGTTTTGGTATATAGCTCTAAAGAAAAAATATTACCTTCAGATATCCAATATTCACTACCAACTATTAAATGTTCTGATTTTTGCGGTTCGCTACCCTCAGGTATGGGCTGCCAAAAATCTACAATTCGAAGCAATTCATCTTCCTGATTGATTGTATATAAAAACTGAGAATATTTTCCCCAACTTACTTTTAATGCCAGATCGGAAATCGGATTAAATTTTAGTCCAATTCTTGGATTAAATAAGTTCTTATTATATTGGCTAAATTTAGAAAATCGTAACCCTGTATTTAAATGTAGTTTTGAAAAAGGTTGCCACGTAGTTGTAAGAAACATGCTGGTAATTGATGGCTCTGAATTCAGGTTTACTCTTTCTATTCCTGCAAATGATTCAAAATAATCCATATACAATATTTTGTATTCCCATCCTGTTTTCATCGTCAAATTGTCGGAAAAGAAAATATTTAAGGTTTGATCAAAACTCAGATCCGTAACAATATTGTTTATATCAAGAGAGAGATCAACATCGTTTTCAGATATATCTTCATTATTGTCGTTGGTTGTATCTGAATTGAAATCAACTGCAAAATCCACGTTGAATATGTAATCCGTTCTAGATAGATTGTTTTCAATAAAATAATTTGAGTTGGGGATGTATTTCCAGATCAAGCTTTTTGTAGAATTTCTCCAATCCCACGAAAAATTAATTCCAGGGAAATCTCCTCCACCAAGGGATAAATATAAATCGTCCTTTCCTGAGAATTGACTGTAAATAAGTTGATTATATTTATTGGGAGAGGTTTTAAATTTTAAATGAGTATCCCAAAAGTAATAGTTAAAAGGTGGGGTCTCATTTTTCCGTCTATAATATAAATTTACAAATTGGTCAAAATAAGTTCTTCTCCCTGAAATCATCCAGGAACCATTATACAAAGGTCCTTCCGCTAAAAATTTAGATGATAACAAACTGATGTCACCGCCTATCTTACTGTAGTCCCAATACTTTTTAAGGGGATTTGAATCAGATAATCTGCCATTTTTTGAATTACCTTCTCTTGCTGTTATCTTTAGGACAGATGATAGTCTCCCACCATATTGCGATGGGAATCCTCCTGCCAGAAATTCCGTGTCAGAAATCATATCTGCATTAAATGTTGAAAAAACGCCTCCAATGTGATAGGGATTGTATACTTCTGCGCCATCGAGCAAAATGAGATTTTCATCTGGACTTCCACCTCTCACGATTAATGCAGCATTAAAATCATTACTGGAGCTGACGCTTGGTAGCAGCTGAAGAGTGCGGAAAACATCTGCTTCAATAAAAGCTGGAGCTCTACGGATATCCTGATTGCTAAGATTTACTCTGCTCACATCCACCCTGTTCTCAAATCTCATTCTTTCAGCAGAGACCGTAATTTCATCTAAATTAATTTGAGTCGGTTTCAATTCAATATCAATACGCTTATTTTCATCTATGATATCAGTTTTAATTTCCTTGGTTTCATAACCTATCATCATAACCCGAAGTGTGTAGGTTCCGCTTTCTAAATTGGGTAAAATGTAGTAACCATTTACATCAGCAGATGTCCCACTCTCATCTATCGAAATAATTATATGTGCATAGGAGAGAGGTTCTCCATTGCTATTGTCACGAATAAAACCGGAAACAGAAAACCCTGAAATTTGCGATAGAAGTAAGAATAAAAGAGATGTTCTGATGAAATTCAAGATCACAAGTAGATTTTTTAAATGAAGTATTATTTTTCTGAATTAAGAGATTTTTGAAACTTCAGAGAAGTACTATTCACACAATATCTCAAACCTGTCGGTTGGGGCCCATCATCAAATACATGACCTAAATGACCACCACAATTGGAACATTGAATTTCTATTCTTTTCATGAACAGGCTAAAATCATTTTCTTCAATTAATGCATCCCGTTCAGCAGGAGCCCAAAAACTAGGCCAGCCTGAACCGGAATCATATTTTGTGTCTGAACTGAATAAAGGAGCTGCACATCCTGCACAATGATAGATTCCGTCCTCATTATGCTTGTAGTATTTTCCGGTTCCCGGTGGTTCGGTGCCTTTTTGTCTTAAAATATTATATTCCTTTGGTGACAGACAGGATTGCCATTCTTTGTCAGTTTTATTTTTTGGGTTCATATTGATATCTCTATTTGGATTTGATTGACAAAATAGGACTACATTTAGAGTCAATAAAAAATGAATAGTTAAACGCATAAATTATAGAATCAACAGAAAAAACTATTCAAGTCATGGTTCATAACTTCACCCTTAATAATTAATCTTCTGAATTATCTGCACGGTTTAAACCCCAATCGTAATGAAGATATTTTACTTTATATTCAGAAATTATCTTTCTTTTTTCTTCGTATGTGAAGTCGGTTCGATAATCTAATATATATTCGATCATAGATTGATTTGAAGATTCAAAATCATTATTATACCATTTAAAAATGCGATTCAAAAAAAGATAGCGATTTTCTGTATCCAATTTTACATTATGATCATTGTTTATAAATTGTCTGGTTTTGTTTTCCAATTGTTGATCTAAAATCGGTGCTGATATAATACGATTTCCTAGTGGGGGACAGCTATTGGAAGCACAATTGATGGCAAAATGAATGCGAGGGTCTTTAAATTGTTTCCGTAATAGTTTGTGTTCAATATAATTTAAGGACATAGTTTCGCCACCAATAGTATGTTTCATCCTCCAAAAAGCTCCAAATCCCCAAGCGGCTTCTTTGATGCTGTTTACATCTGGATTTTCAATGATGATTTTTATAACCAATGCATTATATGTATTGATCCAGTAGGCGATTTGTGAGTTCCTATTTGGAAATATTTCTGGATGTGAATGGGGACTGACTACTTCAATAAATTCGAGATAATCCCACAATAAACCGGGGGCTTTTCGAAAAGCTTCATAATCCACTTTTCCAGAATCATCCACAAATTCAATCAAAGCTTTATTTAAAGATTCCATGGATGATATGTCCGTTTGTTGAGTTATCTGGCCTAACAAAATGGATTGAATCAGAAGCATACAAATGAATATTATTTTTATTAGTTTATGATACATAATTAGTAATGTTCGAAACCCGTTCAAAGAGAATTTGTTCCTCAAAACGATGATTTTTATAGAGAATTATCCAAATCTTCCAAAATATCATCTACATGTTCAATCCCTACAGACATTCGAATTAGACCATCGGAAATTCCACAATTAAGTCGTTCCTCCCTACTCATACCGGAATGTGAGGTTAACGCTGGAATGGTTACTAAGGATTCTACTCCTCCCAGACTGAAAGTAACAACAGGTAGGGTTACTTTTTTCATAAATTGATTTGCAGATTCCCATCCACCATTCAATTCAAAACTAACCATACCGCTAAATCCGTCAAACAACTCATTGGCTCTTTCGTAATGAGAATTAGTTTTTAATCCAGGATAATGTACATGCAATACTGAGGGATGATTTTCAAGGAATTGTGCGATTTTAATAGCACTTTCGTTGTGACGTTTTATACGTAAACCTAAAGTTTTCATTCCTCTGTGCAGTAAAAAACAAGCATGAGGGTCTAATGTCCCGCCTAAATGGTTCAATTGATGAGTGATTTTTCTTATAAACTTATTGGATCCAATGACACATCCGGCAACGATATCTGAATGACCATTTAAATATTTAGTACAGCTATGACAAGATAAATCAATTCCCCATTCAGAGGGACGGAAATTTATTGGGGACGGAAATGTATTATCCACAATGGAAATTAAATTATGTTTCTTTGCAAATATTGCAACAGCTTTTAAATCCGTAACATGTAAAAGTGGGTTGGTTAGTGATTCAACGTACATTACCTTTGTCTTTGGCTTCAGTTTTTCTTCCCAATGATTTGGAGAGGTTCCATCAATAAAGTCAAATTCAATACCCCATTTTTTCAAATCATTATTTACAAACGTATGAGTTCCTCCATATAGGGAATCTTGAATCAGAAGATGGTCTCCTTTTTCAAGAAATGAAAGCAGTGTAGATGTAATGGCAGCCATACCACTGGAGGTAACGAGAGCAGAGTCTGCATTTTCTAAATCCGCCAGCTTTTTTTGTAATGCCAAATGATTAGGAGTATTGTTAAGGCGAATGTATTTAATATCGTGGTAATTTTCTTCATCGGTAAATTCATACATAGCGGATTGAAATATAGGCATAGTCACCGCCTTGTTAATTCGGGGTTTTGGTTCACCGGAGTGGATAAGTTTTGTATCCATGTTCATTGTCTTCTTCATTGGATCATCACCGCATATTTCAACACATTTCCAAAGCTTGTTTTATGTCTTCAATAATATCATCTACATCCTCAATTCCTACGGAAATTCGAACCAGTCCATCTGTAAGTCCTCTGGCTTGACGTTCTTTTTCCGGGACATCCACATGGGTCATGGTGGCAGGATGAGTGATCATCGTCTCGACGGATCCCAAACTTTCGGCTAAGGAACAAAGTTCTACTGAATTCATCAACGTTTTCCCTGAAGGAATTCCACCTTTCAATTCAAATGATATCATTCCGCTAAATCCATCCATTTGTTCTTTTGCAATCTTATATTGGGGATGTGATGACAATCCCGGATAAGTGATTTTTGAAACCTTCGGGTGAGATTCTAAAAATTCTGCTACAGTTTGAGCGTTCGAAGCATGACGTTCCATTCTGAGATGAAGCGTTTTAACTCCCGACAATGTAAGCCAGCAATCGAAAGGGCTGGGAACTGCACCAATGGTTTTTTGGACATATTTCATTTTTTCATGAATGTCCTCATTATTCGTGATGATGATTCCACCGATAATTTGATTATGACCACTTATGTATTTTGTGGTACTATGCATGACAATATCTGCTCCGTACTCAAATGGACGCAAAAATACCGGAGTAGCAAAAGTAGAATCTACACCGAATAAAATATCGTGACTTTTTGAAATGTTAGAAATTGCTTTTAAATCAGTGATTTTTAACAATGGATTGGTAGGAGTTTCAATCCAAATCAATTTTGTTTTACCTGTAATAGCGTGTTCAACATTCTTCGGATTGGATGAATCAACGTAGGTAAAAGACAATCCGTAATTCACCAAAATATTGTTAAAATGACGAGACACACCACCGTAAACATCATCAGAGCAAATAACATGATCTCCAGAATTGAGTAACTTCAAAACACTGTCAACGGCGGACATTCCGCTGGCAAAACAGGTTCCATATTTTCCGCCTTCAATGGTTGCTAAATTATGTTCTAACACCTCCCGTGTAGGGTTTGCAGATCGGGTATAATCAAACCCTAAATCCCGTCCCACTTCCGGTAAAACATAAGTAGCGGTTTGATAAATGGGAGGGACAATAGCCCCTGTTGTCGGATCAGGAGTAATTTCAGCACGAACGACTTTTGTATTAAATTTCATAGAGTTTCCTTAAATTTATAAATAAATAATTTCTATGATATTTTAGTCATAGAAACACGGAAGTTAGAATAATTGAATTTCCATCTCCAATATGAATTAAGGTCAACAGTATAAAATACTATTCCAATCTGAAATTAGGTAGGGTATGGATAAAATATCTCTACCACAGCTAATGTATTGAGGTTTTATTTAACTTCATAATTCATAGTTAGAAGGGATTTAACCCAACCGCAAAAAAATTATGGGTGTTAAGTTAGACACACAGTATGAAAATTTTTTATTTCATCATTATAATTTTTTGGGTAACTATTTTTTCACCAGACGTTAGTTGAATGAAATAAATCCCACTTGAAAATTCATATGCATCCCACTGAACACTGTGATTCCCAGGGGATAGTTTTTCATCCAAAAGGGTTTCCACTAACCGTCCCTTAATATCATAAATTTGTAAGGATGAATGGCTATTATTCTCTAAGGAGAATCGAATGGTTGTCGTTGCGTTAAACGGATTGGGATGTGCTGGATGGAGAACGAACTCAGTTGGAATTTTGGGTGAAGTAGATTTTCTTAACACAAGAGTTTCAAAATCCCTGATAGACTCTAACTCCTGAACACCTTCACACTCAAACACATTCCCATTTATATCTACTAACTCCCAACTTTCACCGTCTTTAATTTCACACTCGAACATGAGTGGACTTCCATCATCCATCACTTCAATTACACATTCGTCTGCTGTGCAGAGTTTGGTGTCACCGGAAAATCGGATGTCTGTGGCAGGTGCAGGGGGTTTTGGAGGAAGTGAGTAACTCAATGGATTTTTAATTTCAATTTTGTCACCAAAATATATATCCATTTGTTCAAATGTCAATGTATTCAAGGTTTTTGGTGGGTGGAAGTGTCTGGATTTTGCGATAGGTGCTGATGAGGAAAGGGTAATTTCACCTTCCCCGGAACTCCTTAACCAATAACCCAAACCCGGTACAATTGCTGATGCTGGATTATATCCAGTATTATAGCCATAAATCGTGTTTGATACAATAAGATCAGACGGATCAATTATAGAGTTTATGGATATTGGAAAAGAAATACCCGATATGAGATTCCAACCTTCAACTAAACCAAGCACTGTTTCTAACACAGGTGTTCCAGAAAAAGTGGTGGTGTTATTTTGGGACATTCTGAGCCAATAGCCTGTCCCTACTTCAAGAGTTTCACCAGATTGATATCCAATACCAGAAATATATTTATACAAAGTATTGGAGACAGCATGAAGAAATATAGATGAATAGGAATTGGATTCGGTGATTAAAGGAAGCCCCACTAAATTCCAACCGAGAAAATATTCCTGGTCGAGTGTCATGGTGTCAAATCCGATTTCCAAATCGACAGGAATACTAGCACTTCCTCCGTTACTCAAAACAGAAACATATCCCAGATAATCATGGTCATCTAAACCAAAAGTGTTTACGGTAACGGTTATATTTGATTCCATTCCATAATCAATGTCTCCTTCTAAGGGTGAAACAGTAAGCCAAGAGGGACCTTGTGAGAATCTAAGTGATAGGTTATCATGGACATAATCATCGTTAAAACTGACTTGCAAACCAGATGATCCTGTAGAATTTTGCATTCCGATGGTTGCAGAATGAGTACCGGTAATGGTACGGTAATTCAACTGGACATCTCCTGATGGAAAAAGAACAAATTGAAAATCATAATAGCTGTTTGGATATTCATTCCACCAATGGGCAACGTTATCAAACCAAATAACCAATCTATTTTCATTGCTATCCATATACACATTACCCGAACAGTATTCATCACAATTTTCATTCACAGGATTTAAATCATCCCAAAATCCAAATATTGCCGGTCTGGGAGCACCGGAAGAGGGGATAGTAGTATTATCCCATGATGTCGCATCATTTCCAAATCCAATCCATCCGTTTGGGTTGAGGATAAATTGGTCATAATTATGCCCATAAAACGGGAAATCAAATCCAATTTCGAAGGGACCTTCTGCATTGTCATTATGTTGAAAAGAAATGGGTATTTCAGAATTGGAAATATCAATCCAATCATAAATTAAGGATGCTTCGATATCAGAGTCGGACCATGTCATTCCTGATGGATCAGGGCCACCTCCAACTTGATCAAAGGATGAGACACCTACCACAAAATCCAATACAGATGATTCTTCACCTGTATTGATGAGCGTAACAATTTGGGAGGCGGTTTGATTGGTTTCCATTTCAAAATTCAGATAGGTAGGTACATAGGTTAATTCGGGCAGTGATCCTGAATCAAAACTGTCTAAAACCAATATCCCAGTATTATCCGGATCCAACCAATCTTTTAATCGATTAGAGGAGGAATTCCCCCAGTCCCAAGAGGCTGAAAGCTTTCCGTAATAATCATTAAAATTAAATGAACAGGATGCTTGACCACCATGAAGTTGTCCTACTATTCGATATTGATTATCAAATAATGGGGATCCCGATGAACCCGGTTCAGTAGTTCCATCTTCCCAACTTTCGATTTTCCAATGTGAGCCGTCATTGTTACTCCACCCATCAGAAATTCCGGAGTCATAATCAAATGATATTTTTTTTATGTCTCCCGATGGGTGATGTATTCCAACAGGTTGCTGAGGAGAGACATCCATTGCCGACCATCCAGCGAAATTTACATTATAAGAAGCAGGAATGGTTTCTGTTATCTCCAACAAAGCAAAATCAGATGTAGATCTGTTGGCTCTTAGAACAGACCCTTGCACCGTTTGAGTTGTTGGCCCATTTTGATTTTGACAACCGGGACTTTCATAGTTAAACATAAATATCCAGTTATTATTTCCTCCAAGGCAATGATCAGCAGTTAAAAAATATTGAGTTTGATCTTGTCTTACATTATTTACCAAGGCTCCTGTACATATTCTACTTCCTCCTGAAGTCAATATCAATGCTACAGTTCTTTTATGATCTTGCCACAAAAGACCTTCTGGACAGTTTACATTATTATTGCACCCGCCCGAATCTCCGTAATCCCGGGAATTAGGGTAGCCAAATACATTACGGTATGCATGAATGATCTTTTCTAACTGAATTCGCCCTTGTCCCAAAACATCATACGGTTCCTTATATTCTAATATAATTTCGTCTCCGGGTATTGGTTGGGTAGCGAACACCCCATCCGTTTTGTTATTTTCTTCAGTAAATGCGCCAATCACAAAACTTTTATCTGAGTTATACACATAAAATTTTCCACCGGGCGGCAAGAAAAAATCATTGTAAATGATGTTGATAGAATAAGCACCCGGTGATTTTATTCTTACCCTCCACACTTGGTCTCCATTTGCGAGCATTTCCCAGCTTCCGGAATCATTTAAATTTATGTTCGTGTCCATTCCATACCCGAAACGAAAGGGTAAATCCTTGTCGGCAAGTTTGTCCTCTTCCAACAGAGATTGAACATCCGCCGATTCCATTGTAACCGTTTGTACTGAGGGAGAGAGGGATTCTTTAAAACTAATTGGAGTTCCTCCTTTACTTACTTGTGAATAAGTAATTGAACTGAAGATCAGAAGGGTGTAAAAAAACTTCACAGCTGTCTCCTTATAAAAATTTTGTTATAAATTCTATTTCTAATATAATTCATATGGGATATAATGATTTCAGTATTATTATCATTAATATAAATTAATCATTTGTTGGTAATACTACTCTAGCACTTAGAGTTATATTTATAGTCTTAGCATATCCATCTACATTCACACCACCTTTGATTACATCTGGTTTATTAACAAATGGATATCCAATTGTAATTGAATAGTGTTTATTACTGCGGTTCCACATTAATCCTCCACTAATAATTAGATTAGTTTCTCCTGTTCCTTCATAGTTTGGCCAAATATTTGCAGATCTTTTGGATCCTGTCAACATTAACTGAGGTAATCCACCCAATAAATTTATTTTTTGAAATAAAAAATATCCGGTTAACGATAATTCCGTCCCAGGTTTAAATGAATATTTATTTGTATGCAGTGGTACAATACACTGGGAGACTAAACCACTTACAATAGGACCTTTGTCCCTTTTAAAATATTGCATTTCACCAATAAATTTAAATACGCCCTCACTCATAGCAAAATGGGTGTGTTCTTCAACAGGTTTAATATAGGGATTCTTTTTTATTGTGTTATCGGATGGGATAATTATTCCAGCACCAAAAAATAGACGGTTTCCTGGGCCAAAGGAGATATTCGATTTTAAATACCTCAACACCAATTTCAGATCACCGATCCCAACCCTTGACTCATCTCTATGATGGTCATTAGGAACTTTACCAAAATCCATATGTCTGCTTCCAAAACTTAGAGTTGTTTCTAAATTCCAATTAGAATACAAACCATAGTTAAATACAATCTCCTCTATGTGAGAGGTGAGGCTACCAAAATGGTTACCAGTTGTATCACCTGGGATTTCATCGTGACCCCAATCAATATATTGAGATGTATGTACACCCCCAACAAGAAAATCTCCTTTGCTTAAACCAATTCCAGAGTTTGCCGTCCCGACCGGGAGGCTGGGGTTAGTTCACATCACTCACTGACCAAACAGAGTATTAAATAATAAAACCAATATGATAATTGTATATTTCATAAATAAAATTTCCTTCAATTTTGATTGAGTGTTATAATTCCTGTTTCTGTTGATCTTAACCAGTAACCATTCCCGGGATGGAGACTGTTCGCCTGTTCATATCCATTTTCAAAGGTGTAAACTGTTCCGGGAACGATTAGGTTTTCAGGATCATCTACATTTTCCAACAAAAATTCAATTGATATTCCTGAGATAAGATTCCATCCCTGGTTTAATTCGATGATAAGCTGACTTAACCCGTTTCCAGTTAGGGTTACATTCCCAGCATTCTCAAAACGAAGCCAGTATCCTGAACCGTTTATCAATTCGTTTTCCTGCACATAACCACCGTCAAAGGAATACAAAGTTCCCTCCACACTTTCTGTGAAGACAAATTGATAGTTGGCATTATCGATAACAACTGGAAGCCCAACCAAGTTCCAGTTTGAATTGTGAGGAATGATTAATTCCAATGCTTCCTCCGGACAATAATTCCCATCGGGTGCAATTTGAGGTAAAAGATAATTTGGATTATTAACTACACCATGCATGATGACATCGGTGGTTTCAAATAATTCGGGGGAACAAGGCTCCCATTCATTTGCAATTCCGGCGCAGGTTTGGGGGTCATTTAATATTCCCATATCCGTTACGATGCACCAGTATAAATATTCAATCGCCATACATTCATAATCGCAGGTCCAATCATCATAATGATACCATGCTTCCTCTGGATAATTATTCGGAACTTCCAAAAATTGTCCTCCCCGGGCAATATCCATAGCATCAGACATGGTTGACGAGTTTGGAGTTAAACCAAAAACATTTGGATAAATGGATACATGACCTACATGATTAATGGTATGCAACACTTCTTCAACAGTAGCGTCAGCCCCCCAATGACCGGGTTGAGCGGGGTCGATTTCATTTCGAAATAGCACGGCTGAAACCCCATCACCCTCATAATTATCTTCGAAATTTTCCATACAGGAATTTCCATCAAATGTAAAGACCGGCATTAATGCTTGCCGGTTTTGAAGCGCAGAAAAAAGTGATGGATCATCTACAATTCCATCCTCATTATTATCGAGCAACTCTGCTGCTACTGCCGCAACATGGAGAACTTTTTCATCAGTAATATTTTGTTGAGCATAGACCTCAAAACAATCTAATACGTTTACATATTTTGAAAAACATTGAAACGCAGGATGGGTTGAATTCGGGTTTGATTCAATCTCAAAACAAACTTCATTTTGTCCTAGGAGGTGTGAAGTGATAAAAATAAGTATATATATTCGAATTGTCACAAAAATTATTGATTTATTTATTTTAAGTAAGTTTATGATTTTTCTTATACAAGAATGATACCAGATAATTTGTTGAATTTAATGTGTTTTTTCAGGAGTTTAAAAAAATATATATAACTATTTGACTCCTCAATCCAGAAATATAATCCCATTTTGTAACCAACCATATTGTAAAATGAAAAATCCATTAGTAAATTTATAGTAATGATGTATTTTTATAATAAACCGTGGAGCAAATTATGAAAATAATACACATTAATTCATTCTTATTTCTTTTTCTTGTTTCCTGCAGTACAAGTCCTCCCGGGAATGAAGATATCCGCTCTGCCATGAGTCAATATGTGGAAATTGAAGCGGCGAAAACCGAAGGAAATATTGAAGTCATGGATGTGGATTTAAATAAGGTACGGCGATTGAAAATGACACGGGTTCATGAACGGGTAGGAAAAACAGGAGATTATTTTACTCCTATGCAGATTTCGAAGACGTGGATTATGGAGAATTACTGGATTTGGATATTGATGTAGCATTAAAAGGAAAACAATTAGAAGTAACTGATGTTCGCATCCACATGGTCAGCCGAGTTGCCAGATACACTTACGATGAACATGACAATTGAATTCCTCTGGTAGAAACGAAAAGTCACATGCGAAAAGACGGAAAAATTAAAAACCATGGCGGAGATTAAAATTTTAAATTGATTCTGCTTGAACAATCCCGACCATTGGGAATTTATGAAGGCTTTGTTGTCATCAATTAGACTTTGATTATAGAATATGATTGTGTTGTTTTCAATATGAAAAACCTTAAATATCACCCAGTGTTGAATAATTCTAAACACTACTCAAGGTTTAAACCTATCATCAGAATGACATCATTTGTTTTCATAGGAGAACTAAAACCATAAGCCGTTTAAAATGTCGCCTGTTTTTAAAATTATAGCACCTAATTAATTAGCAGATTTAGTGTTCATTCACACTTAATTTCATTTTGAATTGAGTGTGAAAATTACAAATTTCAAAAATTTAATAAACACATTTGATACATCCATGGCAAAATGGATGTACTCTCATGGAAAAATCTATCTCCGTTTTTCTCTGGCTTTCATATTCATCTGGTTTGGCGCTTTAAAACCGTTAGGATTGAGTCCTGCACAAGGGTTGGTGGAAAGAACAGTTTATTGGTTTGATCCTGAAATTTTTATCCCCATTCTAGGCTGGTGGGAAGTATCCATCGGTGTTTGCCTGCTTTTTAAACCAGTCATTCGAGGTGCAATTTTTCTTCTGTTTCTCCAAGTGCCGGGGACATTTTTACCACTGATACTATTGCCGGAAATTTGCTTTACCCAAGTCCCGTTTGGTCTTACGTTGGAAGGGCAATACATCATTAAAAACCTTATTCTGATTAGCGCAGGAATCGTTATAGGTGGAACCGTAAGGAAAACAGATTGAATGAAAACTATCATTAAATATTGGTTTTTATTTTTTATGATATTTTGTTGTCTTTTCGCTAGTGATGAATCACCTTATGTTATTGTTTTAGGAATTGCTCAGGATGGTGGTGCTCCGCATGCAGGGTGTGAAAAAACGTGTTGTAAAAACCGTTGGAATCACCCGGGAAATCAACTGAGAGTTTCCTGTTTGGGAATTGTCGATCCTCAAAAAAAAGAGGCATGGATGATCGATGCCACCCCTGATTTTCCCGAACAATATCATGATTTGACTCAACATGGAACCTATAAGTTGAAAGGGATTTTCCTGACCCATGCTCATATCGGTCATTATACCGGTCTCATGCATTTAGGTCGTGAGGTTATGGGAGCAAACTCAATTCCCGTCTATACCATGCCCAAAATGAAATCTTTTTTAGAAAATAATGGTCCCTGGGATCAATTGGTTTCGTTGAATCAAATATTGTTGAATCCTTTGAATGATAATAAAGCTGTGAAATTGAATAACCATTTATCTGTTACACCTTTTGCTGTTCCCCATCGAGATGAATATTCTGAAACAGTGGGATTTCAGATTTCAGGACCAACCTCCAATTTGATTTTTATTCCCGATATTGACAAATGGGAAAAATGGGACAATGAAATTATTGACGTTATTAAAAACAATGATTATGTTTTGATTGATGGAACGTTTTTCGGAGAGGGAGAAATTCCCAATCGGAGTATGGCTGAAATTCCTCATCCGTCCATTGAAGAAAGTATGCAACGATTTTCTGATTTATCTGCTGAAAACAAAATAAAAATATTCTTTATACATTTGAACCATACAAACCCTGCGTTAGACTTGAATTCTGTCCAGAGGAAAAATATATTTCGAAATGGTTACAACATTACAAACAAAAATCAAAAATTCGACTTATGATTTTGTCATTCAAAGTATATTGAATTTATGAGGATTATTTATCAATTTTCACTAAAACATAACTATGTTTTATCCATTCTGCTTGTAATTTTAGTTCCTGAAATGATTTATAGTGAATCAAATCCAGTCTCCATCGAGACTGTAACGGTAAACAATCTTCAGTTTCAGTGTCGAACAGGAGGATTAGAAAATATTGGAGACAGCATCATTCTGTTGCATGGATTTCCCGAAACATCACACATGTGGGTAGACCTCATTCCTCTATTGATATCTGAAGGATATCGAGTGGTTGCTCCTGATCAAAGAGGATATAATCCAGGTTCATTACCCAATAAAAAGTTAGAGTATAAAATTGACATATTGTGCGATGACATTTTTCAAATTGCAGACAAATTTGGATTTGACCGCTTCCATCTGGTAGGACACGATTGGGGTTCAAGTGTTGGATGGACAATGATTACAATAAACCCGGATCGAATTATTAGTTGGAGTGCCCTTTCAGTACCGCACTTGAAAGCATTTATGGATGCTTACAATTCCGATGATGAGCAGAAAAAGAAAAGCCGTTATGTCAGTTTTTTTAAGTTACCGTTCCTGCCGGAATTATATTTCTCTTTCAATAACTATTCAAAGTTGAAATCTTTATGGTATTTCAGTTCTGAAGAACAAATTGAGGTGTATCTTAAGGCATTTTCACAAAAGAGAGTATTAAAATCAGCCTTGAATTGGTACAGAACAAACATTGGGTGGAATTCCTCCAATTTCCGAACCATAACGGGAAATGTCAACACACCTACCTTACTCATCTGGGGAAATCGGGATTCCGCAATTGGCAGAACGGGAGTTGAAGATACTGAAAAATATATGAAAGGTCCGTACACCTTCCTCGAACTTGATGTGGGACATTGGCTGATCCAGGAATCATTCGAGGAGGTATCTGAAGCAATATTGGATCATCTAAAAAAGAATTCTATCTTTACTGAATGAGTTACATTTTTCATTTTTAAATTTCCTAATCATGCCTGAATCAAATCCTGCCTTAACTCTTGCTTTGGCAATGTGTTTTGGGATGTTAGTACAAGTCATCTCACGTCATATTAAAATGCCTGGAATTGTTCTGCTTTTAGGTGCTGGAATTTTGCTGGGTCCTGATTTGTTGGGATGGATTCATCCATCTGACATCGGTGAAGCCATGCCTATGATTGTGGGTTTTGCAGTTGCAGTTATTTTATTTGAAGGTGGGATAAATCTTAGATTCAGTCGCATCAAACGTGAACAAATAGTCATTCGGAATCTCATTACGTTCGGAGCTTTGGTCATGGCGGTGGGCGGAATGATCAGTTCAAAAATCATTATTGGGTGGGATTGGAGAAACTCAATTTTGTTTGGGATTTTAATAATAGTTACAGGACCTACCGTCATTACTCCTTTATTAAAACGACTTCGGTTTAGGAGGTCTGTGGCCACCGTTTTGGAAGCGGAAGGGGTTTTGTTAGACGCAATCGGTGCGGTGTTGGCTGTAGTTGCTCTCGAAATTGCTTTGAGTCCTTCCGGATTGACTTTCTTTAAAGGGGTTTTTCACATTATTTCCCGATTGCTTTTTGGAATAATATTTGGTGCTACTGGTGGATTGTGTCTGGCATTTTTGTTAAGAATTAGACGTTTTATACCGGAAACCATAGAAAATGTTTTCACTCTTTCCATGGTAATTGGTTTATTTCAAATATCCAATTCCATAAGTGCCGAAAGTGGTGTGGTTGCAGTTACCGTAGCTGGTTTAGTCGTGGGCAATACAAAAACTGCTATTCGGAGAGAACTTAGGGATTTTGAAGAGGAGATGACCATTCTCCTTATCGGTATGCTTTTTATCTTATTGGCTGCTGATGTTGACATCGCTCAATTAACGGAATTAGGTTGGCGAGGATTATCCTTGGCATTGGTCATTATGTTCGTATTACGTCCGCTGTCCATTTTAGTTGGGACTTGGGGTTCAGACTTAAATTTCAAACAGAAATTATTACTGTCATGGATTGCTCCCAGAGGAATTGTTGCCGCCGCAATCGCATCTCTCTTTGCTATAGAATTAAAGGCTCATGGATTGGAAGGAAACCAACTTCAAGCAATGGTATTTTTACTCATTATCATCACAGTTTTACAAGCAGGACTTACTGGAGGATTGGTGGCTTCCCTTTTAGATTTACGAAAACAAACCGAACTAGGTTGGATTATTCTTGGTGTAAATTCCTTTAGCAAAGTGGTTGCCAAAATTCTCATGAGGTTTAATGAAGATGTGGTTTGTATTGATGAAAATCCGAAGGAATGCACATTAGCAGAAAAAGAAGGTATCCGAGTTGTTTTTGGGAACGGATTGAATTCTAATATTTTGCATCGAGTGGAGGTTGATGTAAAAAAAGGGATTATAGGAATGACTCGAAATGAAGAAGTCAATTTTTTATTTTTAAAAAAAGTAAAAGAAATTGCCAAACTTCCCCATATGTTAGACGTTGTAAAAAATGATGCTGAAGGTATATCCACAAATATGGTTAAAGAAATTGGTGGAAAAATTGCATTTGGTAGAGAATTTGACATAGACAAGTGGAGCGTACTATTGCAAAGGGAAAAAGCTAAAATTCAGATTTGGCGTGCTGGTAATATAGCAACCCAATTTTCACTTTCAAGGATAAACCACAGTGACCTAATTCCGCTAGTAATTGTCAGGAATAATAACGCAAATCCGGTTGATCATTCAACTATCGTTAAGTCTGATGATATTGTTTATTTATTGGTTCAAAACAAAAATCAGAATGATTCAAATCAACTTTTGGTTGAATTTGGATTTATAAGACAATAGTGAATTTCGGGTATCATTTAACTTTTCAATATAATTTATGTCTGGTAATTCAATGAAAATATTTCGATTTACTCTAATTTTATTCTACCTGCTCTATACCTTATTATTTGGAGATCTCTTAAAACCGGAAAACGGTAAACACACAAATTACATTCACATCCTTTTTGAATGGGAACAAGAACCGGATGCAGTTGCTTACCAAATTGAAATTTCCACTCACTCTGATTTTTCAAATCTTGTAGTCAGTCAAATAGACTCATCCCTCATTTATATTGAAAAAGAAAAGATTGAGTGGCAGTCCACATATTTTTGGCGGGTTGCACCCATTTATGAAAATGATAACTTCGGTGAATGGATTGATACTCGAACGTTTTCCACAGGAACAGCTATATCAAATGCTGAAGCAACCATTTATAATGAAATTTTATATTCGGACGGATTAACTCTTTTCGGTGCTTTTTATGATTATTATTCCGCCATCATTGATAAGAATGGCAATGAAATCTGGAATACTGGAGATTCACCTATCATTTTTTATAACACAGATTATTACGGTCAATTTTATGGATGTGAATATGTTTCCGGACAACCAGACGGTAATTTTTATAAGGGAATCAAATTTTCTTTAGACAATGAGATCGTTTGGGATGAACCCAATGATGAATTTAATCATCATGAAATTATAGAACTTCCAAATGGAAACTTTTTGGGTATCGTTGAAGTGGAACAACCAGGGCCTGTTCCCATCGGTGAATGGACATCTACGTGTAATAATTTTTATCCCGGACTTTGCGATGGTATTATACCATTCTTTACATGGTTTGGTGATAAAATCGTGGAATGGGACAAAGATACAAAGGAAGTTGTGTGGGAGTGGAATTTTTTCGATTATTTAAGTATGGAAGATTACGACATTGAAAATGGAACCTGGTTTGATGCCTTTGTTGCTACACCGCAACGATATGATTGGACTCATGCAAATGCTCTTTGGTTTGATGAAGCAGAAAGTGCAGTTTATATATCCATAAGACATCTTTCGAGAATTGTAAAAATTCATTACCCCAGTGGAGAAATCATTTGGTCAATGGGAAAAAATATGCCTTCCGGTGACGTGGATTTTGGAATGGATTTAGGATTTAATTTTCAACATAGCCTTCAATTTTCAGATGAAGGGACAATTTTAATTTTTGACAACGGAAATGCAGTTTCAAAATCAAGAGGGTTGGAAATCCAAGTGATAGAAGACCATGATGATTTTTCTGCACAACTTATTTGGGAATATTCTCTTCCCCCTGAACTTTACAGCTCATTTTCAGGCAATATTCAAAAAATGGACACCGGTAATTATTTAATTACATCTATTGGAGAATCGGGAACCACACTGGAAATATCAGAAGATAAGAATTTGATTTGGAAGGGGAAATATCATCTATCCGAACCATTAGGAGCTGTGTATAGAGCTAATAGAATTTCTGGTTTATATCCCATAGCATTTAGTGTTATCGCACCTAAATTTATTATTAATACTTCTTCTAATCACGACCCAATCAATTTTGATGATACTTCTATGAGTTTTATCCTTATTAATGAAGGTGAATTAACGGAAACATATCATGTTTTATTTACCGATTATAGTGAATTGTTTTCAAGCGATTCTATGTCATTTTCCTTAGCTCCAGACCAATCACAATCATTTAATTTTCAATATTTAGGACATAGTGAAATTGAAGATCTTAATTTTAACTTGACTGTTACTCCTGAACATCGTCCTGATTTAGTAAAGTCTTTTTGTTATCCAGATTGTGAAAATATATTGGTTTTCCCGGGAGACACTGATAATAATGGAATCGTAGAATTAAATGATATATTGCCTGTTGGAATTTATTTTAATGCAACCGGAGTCCCCCGTTTATCCAATTCATTTTTATGGAAACCGCACTCAGTCGCTGGGTGGGATATTCTTCCTGCAACATATGCAGATGCTAATGGTGATGGAATTGTTGATGGTAGGGATGTCATTGGAATTGGTGTCAATTGGAGTGCTACACATGAAATCAGCGGGAAAATGTACACGTTGGAAATGAGTGAGAAACTTGTTCGAAATGAAGAATATTTAAGTAATTTCAAACAGTTGTATCATGCTTTAAACGGTAATGGAGAACCAATCCAAACAATCAAAGCGGAATTGGAGAAATTACTTAATTTTGAAACTCCTGACAAAAAATCGATTCTCCAAAATTATCCAAACCCTTTTAACTCCACTACCGTCATTCGTTTCAGCATCCCGTCTTCGGGAAACATTTCTATAAACTTGTATGACTTATTGGGAAACAAAATAGCCACACTTATCGATAAATCATTTTATTTTACCGGCGAACATACAATAGTAATAGATTTCGGATATCTATCAAGCGGAGTATATGTTAGCACCTTGGAAACGGAATCCACCACCTCTTACCAAAAAATGGTCTTGATAAAATGAAAAATATTATTCTGGCTTTTCATTTTGGATTCATCTTTTTTTCATGTGAAGATTCGATAAATTCCGATACTGAAACTTCTCCTATTTTATCTGTAGAATCTTTAACTGAATATATATCACCAAATGAATTAATGACAATTTCAATTCATATAAAAAATTTAGAAATCCCTGTTTTTGGAGTTTATTTAAAAATTGTAACAGACACTTCAAAAATTGAAATTATTGACAATCCTGGATTTCAAATTGGTGAATTTTGGAATGAAAACTCAATCATTTTCGAAAAAATTGAACGTGGAATATTTCATTTGACCCTAGTAAATACAGATACGCAATCTAAAATAAAAACCGATGGTAAAATTGGAGAATTTTCTGTAAAAGCATTAACATTCGGTTCTACTGAAATAATACTCGAAAAAGATGAATGCGAATTTTTTGATTCCCAGGGTGAACTCATTGAAATTAAGGAATTAATTATTGAATCGCTAAACTTAAATATTAATTAAAAGGTAATTGAATGAACTTTTTAAAAACCATTTCTTATATTTTACTTTCATTAAACTTCGGTTTCAGTCAATGTGAAGAGGGGTTCATTTTTATAGAAGAAATTCCATCCACAGTCACCATGTGGCCCGCAGATTCCTGTTTTTACACTTTTGATTTTTTAGTCCTTGAAGATGTCATGAATGAAAATGAATTAAGTTCCTACAACAGTCCATTGGAAATGGGAACTCAAACTTGGATAAACGGAAGACTAAAAAATTGGGTTGCGGATTACAATTTTTCAGGTTCCGGTCTTACTGAACCCATTTCAATTTTACCCGAATCGATTGGAAATTGGACAGAGTTATCATACTTGGCTCTACAATGGAATAATCTTACGGAGATCCCAGAGTCAATAGGGCAACTATCCAGTTTAAGCAGTCTATACATTTCCAACAATCAATTGGGTAGTTTACCGGAATCCATCGGAGATTTAAGCACCCTTTTTTTTCTTGATCTTGGATACAACCAAATTGAAGCAATCCCTGGATCATTTTGTAATTTGACAAACTTATCTTATTTGTGGATTTTTAATAATGAACTTTCTGCAATACCGGAATGTATTTGTGATCTCAATATTGACTGGAGTGGAATAGATGGTGCCTGGTATCCATATTTTGCAATCGGGGGTAATTTTTTATGCGAAAATCTTCCAGACTGTATTGAAAACAGTGAACATTTAGATATCAGTTTAGACCAATTTATTTATTCGTTTATGGTAGAAGATCCCCAAGAATGCGGAGAGGAATCCATCGATATCACGATTTATAACGATTGGAATCTGGTGGGACTTCCACTCATTCCTGAGGATGTAAACTATACAGAAGTATTTCCAACTGCAATTCCGGGAACATGTTACTTTTTTGATGAGGCGTATGTACCAACTCAAGAGCTTTTACTGGGAATGGGTTATTGGTTACGATTTTACTCCGCAGACACGGTTCTTGTGTCAGGATCATCTATAGATGAATTAACGCTTACTTTGGATATGGACTGGAATCTGATTTCAGGATTAACAACTACCCTAAACATCTCACAAATTAATGATCCCAATAATCTAATCATACCCGGGACAATTTATGGATTTGGTGACACATATTATCAAGTATCGGAACTTCTACCGGGAAGTGGTTATTGGATGAGGGCTAATGGTTCAGGCAATATTACATTATCAGATTCCGCACCTCTCGCAAAATCCAAACACTTTCTACCACCAAAGTATTTGAACAGACTAACACTTAACAACACTTCATTATATTTCGGAAACGAAATTGAGGTAGAAAATCCTTTGAGTTATTCACTCCCACCCAAACCTCCGGCACCCTCCACCGACATCCGCTTTTCCGGAGATACCAAACTCTGCTTAACCGATGAATGTGTGATTGAGGTGATGAATAATGGAAGTCCACTTGAGTTTGAATGTGATATAAAAAAGTGTGAAAGCTGGGAATTTGTGGATAAAAGTGGAAATGTGTTTAAGTGCGAGGGTGTTCGAGTGTTAGATGTTAGTGGTGAATCAGATTCCTTTGTATTAAGAAAATCTACTTCGCCCAAAGTTCCAACTGAATTTGCACTCCATCCGGCACATCCCAATCCGTTTAATCCGGTGACGACTATTCAATTTTCAGTACCGTCTTCGTCTGATGTGAGTATGAAGATTTACGATCTTCAGGGACGATTGGTACATATCCTTGTGGATGAAAAATTTTCTCCCGGAAATCACAGTATTACATGGAATGCAGATGGAGTTTCAAGCGGGGTTTATATTGTATTGTTTGAAAGAAGTGGACAAAGGGAAATTCAGAAGGTTGTGTTGGTGAAGTGAATTCCTTTTTATTAAAAAGATATTTTATAAGTTTATCTTTTTTTGTATTTCGTTCTAAATAGCCCAAATCACATTGGGTGATCTAAACCGGAATAGAAAGGTAAACATTATAAACAAACCGGGTTTTTGCTAAAATAGAACTTTATTACCGAATTCATAAATTATATTTTAATTCAAACCGAATATGGGAAAAATCTTCCATTTGTTTAAAACGGTAAGTTTCGCCCAATGGATGATTATTCTTACCGGAAATACTGGTTATTCCAGTTATCCATTTCAATTCTTGAGTAATTTCATATTCAATAGATAATCCAATTAAAGACCCCCACATTTTCATCTCTTTTGGTTTTTCCGGATGATAAACATCCAACAAGTTTACCAAGCCTACTTTTAATTGATTTTCCAAAAAAGTTTTTTCAAGGTTTAGAGTCAACGATTTTTTTGTAAGGGCAGCATTAGGAGTACCCATTCCGGGAGTGAAAAAATTACGGGGATCGATTTCATCAGCAGATAATTCTAATGCCGGAATATTCACATCTTCATTAATGGGCAATGCCCCAGAATTATAGTTTAAGGTATCATAACTAAAAAACTGTCCGATAATTGTAATGTCCCAGGGAAGTCCATATTCAAATTGAATTGTGGTTTGATAATAATCTGAACGTTCCTCCAACGGATAAGAATGTGCAAGAAAATCAAAGGTCTGACCTAAAATGGGATTTGGATTATCACGTTCAATGGATTGGTTTTGATCTCTGGTTCGAAAATAAGCAAGGTCTCCACGTAAAATAAGATCCCCAGCTAACCATGTCGTACCTAAACCCACCATTTTTGTCTTTCGATATCCAAACACGATATCAATGTCTGGACTTCCGGTTTCCGAAGCATTTTGAAAGAAAGCATTGATACCAGAAAGATTAAACATTCTATCATAACCATTAAAATAACTCACTCTTAAATCTCCCCTTGAATATGAATATTCGGCAAAACCGCCGTATTCAAGAGGTACAGATTCAATAGGATAAATTTGATATTCCTGTGGTAAAATCGGAAGCTTTATGGGAAACTCTGAATCGTTCACCGGAACTCTGTTTGTTTGGTGAAACGGTGATAAAACAAATCCGAATTTCCAGT
>CAZBZK010000014.1:16172-30025 GCA_964496365.1 uncultured bacterium | reverse complement strand
AGGGGAGCAGAACCCACAAAGAAAAAACACCCCGGAATTTCATTGGCAAAGTAGGAGAAATCTTCAGCACCCATTGAGAGGTAGGGTCCCTTTGCATTTTCTCCTACAATTTTCCGTGCTGAGGAAATTAATTTTTCATAGGTAGATTCATCATTTACCGTAGGGGGATACCCTTTTTGGTAATCCAATTCGATTTCTGCACCAAACATTTTTTCCGTTCCTGAAATGATGTCTTTCATTTTCTCAATAACCATTTCACGCACGTATTCTTTGTAAGCTCTGGTTGTTCCGATCAACTCCGCAGAATCTGCAATTATATTAAAATTATTCCCGCTTTGAAATTTCCCTATGGTTACCACCGCACTTTCGATGGGATTGGTATTCCGACTTACGATGGTCTGAAAGGCATTCACTAAATGTGAACCCACAACCACAGCATCCACCGTTCCCTGAGGTGCGGCACCATGTCCTCCAACCCCTTTAATTTTAATACTAAATTTGTCAGCTGCAGCCAAAATGGGTCCCGTTTTTACTCCTACTTCTCCATATTTCTGATAATTCCACAAATGAATTCCATAAATTTCATCTACACCTTCAAGACAGCCATCAGCAATCATATGTTTAGCTCCGAAATAACCTTCTTCTCCCGGCTGAAAGATGAATCTAACAGAACCATTTAGTTCTGATCTGTTTTCTGACAAAACTTTTGCTGCTCCTAAAAGCATGGCGGTATGTCCATCATGTCCACAGGCATGCATCACCCCATCATGTTTTGATTTGTAGGAGACATCTCCAGTCTCCTGCATAGGCAAAGCATCCATATCTGCCCGAAGAGCAATGGTTTGACCAGTTTTATTTCCTTCCAAAGTCCCTACCACTCCTGAAATTCCAACTTTTGATTGAACATCAATTCCCCAGGATTTCAGTTTTGCAGACACAAATTCTGCAGTTTTGGGGAGTTCCAATCCTAATTCGGGATAGGTGTGAATATGCCTTCTCCAATCAGTAATATTTTTGGAAATTATATCAATTTCCGGTCTAATCTTTATGGTCATAATTTTAAGAGTTTCCTTTTCAATTCCATGTTTTTTTCAATTAAAAGATAAATTAAATAGATACAAATACATAAAAAAAATGCAATAATTACATCTGCTGTATAATGCAATCGGGCTGCAATAATCAAAAATAATGTTAGCAAAGAGATGGATGTTATACAAATTTTTTCAATGAAATGCGGAGTATTTACCAATGTAAATAATGTAATCAATGTTAAATGAAATGTATGTGCAGAAAACATATAATCGATGCATGTGGACTGGGTATATAAAATAAAAAATATCCATGGAGCATCCTCAGTTGTGGGGAAACAATCAGACATAGCTGGAGGAACCATGGTCATGGGAAACGTAAATAATCGAAAAATGAAAAGTATCCCAGCTAATAGAAAAAACGATTTGAGTAAATCTCTATTTTTTCTCCAGCGAAAAAGAAAAAAAATGAAAGTAGAGAAAAAAAAGGAAATCAGGAATGAGTGTTGATATTTCCGGAAGAATATAATGTCCATAATCAAATAATTTTGGATGATAAACTGAAGGTGATACAAAATTATAAGCGATGAAATTATTCAGGTAACCAAATGCAATGTACGGAATTATAAAATACCAAATTGGGAACGGTTTCAACATAAATCAATTTTCAGTCGGAATGCTTTGAATTATCTTATTCAATAATTTAATAAACTCATTTTTCACTTTTTCTGCTGTTTCTAGCACTTCTTCATGAGTAAGAGGCGTGTCTGATAATCCAGCAGCATAATTGGTGGCACAGGAAACCCCCAAAACGTTCATTCCTAATGTATTGGCTTCCAATAGCTCAGGGACTGTACTCATGCCTACTACATCTCCTCCTAAAGATCGAAAATAAGAAATTTCAGCTGGTGTTTCATAAGAAGGTCCTGATGCCCAACAGTAAATCCCCTCTTTTACTAAAATGTTACCATCCTTAGCATGTTGTTTGGCTATTGAGATTAAAGATGACGTTTTCGAATTGAGTAATACAATGGATGGATCGGTCATTGAATCTCTGAAGGTACAATCCAAAAATCCACGAATCACTACCAGCGTTCCAGGACTGATTGATCGAATCATAGAACCGGAGGAATTAGTAATAATCAAATTTTTAACATTTAAATGATGAAAAAGACGAACAGGCAGAACGAGAGTATCCCAATCGTGACCCTCATAATAATGAAATCTTCCTTTTGCTACTAACACCGGTTTCCCATTCAGAAATCCTGATACTAATTCACCAGAATGCCCGGGGACTGTGGTAGTGGGATATCCCGGAATTTTATGATATGGAATTATTTTTTTCCCCTCAAGTTGATGGGCAAACTCACCTAATCCTGATCCTAAAATAACAGCAATCCCTCCTGTGAACCCACTGGTATTTTTAACCATTTCCACCATGGATTCAATTTTCAGTTTTCTGTTCATTCCATCACCGCTAATTGACCGCATCCTGCATTAATTTCTGTTCCGTTACTCCACCTAACCGTGATTGTAAATCGTGCAGACTGTAATTCTGAAAGAAATGTATCCATTCTATTTTTATTGGGACGGTGATAGGATTCATCAAAAGAATTATAGGGTATGATATTTACTTTGCATGGTAATCCCTTCAATAATTGTTTTAGCCTTTTTGCATCCTCCATTGAATCGGTTTTTTTCTCAATGAGTACATACTCAAATGTAATAAATGATCTTGATTTTTTATAATAATAATGTGCAGATGAAATCAACTCATCTATATCATATTTTTTGTTAATGGGCATTATTTCCATTCGATTTTTATCCAAAGTACCGTTCAAACTTATGGCTAATTTGAACTTCCAGCCTTCGTCTGCAAATCGTTTTATTTTAGGAACTACACCTGCTGTGGAGATTGTAATTCTACCTGCTCCTAAATTAATTCCATTAGAATGATTAAGTAATTCTGCTGCAGAGATTACCCTTTCATAATTCAAAAATGGTTCTCCCATTCCCATAAAAACCACATTGGTAATTCGTTTTTTTGATTCCGATTGTAAATACAAAAATTGGTCTATGATCTCTCCAACGGTTAAATTTTTTTTAAAACCCATTTTTGCTGTTGCACAAAACGTACATCCCAAAGCACAGCCTACCTGGGTGGACAGACAAACGGTAAGACGACTCCCTTTTTCCATGAGTACGGATTCAATTTTTTCACCTGTGGAAATTTCAAAGAGATATTTCGATGTTTTTTCCAATGAAGATGAACTCACCTTAGATAAGATTAACGATGGAATTTTGTATTGTTCACTTAATTTATTTCGGAATGAAATTGGGATATTTTTCATGTGTTGTATATCCCTGATTTTTTGAACATATATCCAATTGAATATTTGATTTCCTCTAAAAGATGATTCGCCAAATTGTTCAACCATGGAGTTCAATTCTTCTTCACTCATTCCGGTTAAAGGAACTTTTTGCTTCAATAATTCGTTATTCATGCTTACCAATTTCAAACCTATTTGGTAGTGAATAAAACAATAAAATTAAGTCTTAAAGGACTCGTAAGTTTTGCCCTTTAATTAACCCTTATTTGGAGAATTGAAATAAAAATGGATCAGCAGAATAACGATATCGAACTACTGGAGAATCTTCACGAATCAGGAGATAAGTTTTTGAGTGAAATTGGAAACACAATTATCGGTCAAATTGATGTATTAAACCACATTCTTATAGCGTTGTTTTGTAAAGGTCATACGTTAATTGTAGGTGTACCGGGTTTAGCAAAAACATTAATGATCAAAACCATTTCGGACCTGTTAGACTTAAATTTTAGAAGGATACAATTTACACCTGATTTAATGCCGAGTGATATTACCGGCACAGAGATTATTGATGAAGACCCATCTACAGGAAAACGGGAATTTAGATTTTTCAAAGGTCCAATTTTTGGTAACATCATTTTAGCTGATGAAATCAACCGAACTCCTCCAAAAACTCAAGCCGCTCTGTTGGAAGCTATGCAGGAACACAACGTAACCGCATCTGGAAATACTTACCATTTGGAAGAACCCTTTTTCGTTTTGGCAACTCAAAATCCTATAGAACAAGAAGGAACCTATCCATTACCGGAAGCCCAATTAGACCGATTTATGTTTAATTTGAAAATCTCCTACCCTACCCAAGCCGAAGAGGTAAAAATTGTTCAATCTACCACAGGAGAAACCACTATTGATTCTAAACCCATCCTATCACGAAATGATCTGTTGTCTTACCAACAATTAGTGAGGAGAGTTCCAGTTGCAGAAAATGTGGTTTCATTTGCAGTAAAATTAGTCTCATCTTCTCGTCCCGATTCTGAACATGCTCCAGAATTTATCAAAGAATGGATCGATTGGGGTGCGGGTCCCAGAGCATCTCAATATTTAATTTTGGGTGCCAAGACAAAAGCTGCTTTGGATGGAAGACCATCACCGAATATCTCTGATATCCGTGAGTTGGCACTACCTGTGTTACGTCATAGAATTCTTCCAAATTTCAATGCGGAGTCTGAAGGAGTTTCTACTGACGAAATTCTGATTAAATTATTGGATACCATTCACTAATCAACTGTTACTATTGATTTAACTATTTCTTACACATTTTAAGTTTCTATGGCAATTGATAAGCGAAAATATCTTAATCCTGAAACGGTGGCAAAGCTTCAAAATATGGCGTTGAGAGCCAGACTCGTGGTAGAGGGATATATCATTGGAAATCACAAAAGTCCATACCACGGATTTAGTGTAGAATTTGCAGAACACCGTGCCTATGGACCCGGTGATGAAATTCGTCATATTGATTGGAAATTATATGGAAAAACAGACCGATTTTATACAAAACGGTATGAGGAGGAAACAAACCTATATTCCCATATTCTTTTGGATATCAGTAATTCCATGAATTATTCCAGCGGAAAATTGACAAAACTAGACTATGGTAGTTATCTTACTGCTGCTCTTTCTTACCTAATGCTGAATCAACAGGATGGTGTGGGGTTGGGTTTATTCCACCATAAACTTGCATCCCTGCTGCCTCCCCGTTCAACAAAAAGTCATTTGAATTCTGTGTTCACCCACCTTGAATCTATTACTTCCGGTCATGATACAAATCTGGGATCCGTCCTCCATGAAATGGCTGAACGAATCAAAAAAAGAGGGCTAACCATTATTATTTCAGATCTCATGGATGATATGGAACAGATTATGAGTGGATTAAAACATTTCCGACATAATAAACAGGAACTCATTGTATTTCATATAATGGACAGAGAAGAAATGGAATTTTCATTTAATACCCGTACACGATTTAAAGATATGGAGACTGGGGAAGTAATCACCACAGAACCTTGGCAAATTCGAACTGCATACCAAAAAATACAGCGATCCTATCAAGAAAAATATAAAAAACAATGCGGACTTAGGCTGATAGACTATGTTCCAATATTCACAGATTTGGAATTGGATTATGCCTTAAATGAGTATTTACGTAAACGAATTAAAATGGGGTAATAATCTAACTCACTCCATAAAACTAACAGGCACAACAGGAAATTAATTACGGTTATTATAAAACGTAACCCTGTTATTTTCTAATCTGCTATGTGTGAGTTTGGTATTTAAGAAGACAAATCAAGTAGGTTAAGAGCCAACCCGTTTTGATTTATTATAATAGTATTCAGACTCGTCTTTTTTCCCTTGCTTGAGAAGGATTCGAGCCATTCCTTTGTAATGTTCGGGATTATCCGGTTCTAAAAATATTAGTTCTTTATAAAATTTTTCTGAGCGGGACCATTTTTCAGCTGTTTCAAATGTCTGTGCCATGCCCACCAATGCTTCTATATCATCCGGGTTCATATCAAATGCCAACATAAAATTATCTTCTGCATCCATAAATCTACCTACCTGCATATACAAAACACCTAAATTAAAATGAAGATCTGCTTTGACCGTTCTGTCCGTTTCATTTTTAATTGCAACTACATAGGTATCTATAGATTTTTCTTTTTCACCTAAATCGTAATATGATTGAGCCAAATATCGAATGGCGCTACTATTGGTTGGATCAATTTCAACTGCTTTTTTAAAATATTTTAACCCACCTTTTTTATCGTCTAAAGTACTAAATATTTGACCGGCGGTAAAATTTGCATCAAAGTCAGCACCAGCTAACCCAGCTCCTTTCGCAGCATAATCTTTTGCAAGATCACCTTTACCTAATTCATAATAACAGGTGGCAAGGATGGGATATGTTTGAGGTTCAGACGAATCGATAAGGAGAGCTTCCTGAAATGATAATACTGATTTTTCAAGTGTGGAATTCCTTTCATCTCCGGACTGTTTTCTGAATTCATTAAATGTCTTCACCCCTTTATTAAAACTATTTGCCCAATATTGACTCCTTGACTGCTCCACATATTGTTTTACTGTACCTCCTTCTAATATGACTTTTTCTTCTCCCAAATTTAATGCGAGGTCAAACATTTCATTCATTTTTTCCCAATCTTTTCTTTTAGCATAAATTAGTTTTCCCAACTGATACGGAATTTCAGGATTATCTGGTTCCACTTTTAAAGCCTTCACTAAATATTCTTCAGCTTTTTCCCAATTTTCTTGTTGAATGTAAAGCCGTGCAGATGTCAATTCTTCACTGGCACATCCTAAAAACCCAAGATAAAGGACAGTTAAAAATAAGATTGGTTTATACTTTGAAAACATTTTATACCTCAATTGATATTGAAAGTTAGAAGTGATTTTTCATTAATTCAAGAACTAACCGATTTCGAAATAAAATTGCATCGATGAATTAACTCTTCTTGAGTTAGTGTTAATAAAGACTGGACACCGAAATCTTCTACACAGACAGAGGCTAATGCAGATCCTTGAATAAGAGAATCCACCTCTGACATTCCCGTCGCCAATCCTGCGATATACCCTCCTCCAAAAGTATCACCTGCTCCAGTGGTGTCTATTACATTTTTTATCGGAAATACTCCCACAGAAATTGAAATTAATGGTGTAAATAGGTCACAGCCTTTTGACCCTCTCTTAATAATGACTTTTTCAGGTCCCATCGATAATAATTTCTCTGCGGCATCTGCAATCTTTTTTTTGCCTGTCATCAGTCTTGCTTCGCTATCGTTTAACAACAAAATATGACATTTTTTTATGACGTCTTTTAGCAACTCATTTGTGGTCTCAATCCATAAATTCATTGTGTCCACTACTATAACGGGATTCCCTTCCATTTGTGCCATTACAGAAAGTTGGAGTGCAGGATGAATGTTGGCAAGAAATAAATAATCAACATTTTTAGAAGCACTTGACAGTTTGGGTGAGAATGTTTCAAAAACACCTAATTCTGTGAATAATGTTTCTCTATCATCCAAAGACTCGCTATATTTTCCACCCCATCTAAATGTAGAACCATTTCCAATTTGCAAATCAACCAAATTTTCGGAATATTTCCTGAAAATATCAAATCCCTGAGAAGGAAAATCATTTCCAACAATTCCCACAGGATAAACAGAACAGGATTTTCCTGCAGACACAGTTGCATACGTTGCGGAACCTCCAATCAAATCCTCCCGGTGATCGTTAGGTGTTTTAATTGTATCCAATGCAACTGAGCCTACAATGGCTATAGATTGAGCAGACATGAGCACTAAAATTAATGGAAAAATACCATTCCCTTCAAACTAAGGAATCAATGATTTCTAAACCCAAATGAAAACCGACGTTTTACATTATATATTTCCTACGAAATTCACATTAAGTTATACATAATGCAATGCAACATGATTATTTTCATGTTTATATTGGATTAACGAACTAATCAGGTTACCATTCATCCTAATTCTAATTGAAACCAATTTTTTATGAGAACAGATGGGTTCCACTTTATTATTTATTTGATTCTTGCAGAATGAATCCGAAAATATTTAATTTATTTCTCATGTGCAAAAAGACATTTGCGATAATCACGGATATTCACTCCAATACAGAATCGCTGAAAACGGCTCTTTCCATCATTGAAGAAAGAGATGGCGTTGATCAAATTATTTGTTTAGGAGATTGTTTCCCCCTTGGACCTGACCCAGAAGGGGCTCTGGATCTATTAACCTCGATAAAGAATTGCATTTTTATTCGAGGGAATCACGACCGTTACATTCTTGAGAAACTTTGGGAAAATGAAATGCCTTCTTTGGAAGGAATGAACCCTGACGATCCTATTTGCCAAGAAATTGTCGAAAATATAAAGTGGGCAGGCGAACATGTTGGTCAGAGAGGAGTAGAATTTATTAAAACCATGCATGTAGCACATCGTGAGGTTATAGGAGGTACGTTGGTAGAATTTACTCATGCATGGTATCAACGGGATGATTTGCCTCCAACGATAGAAGAGGCATTAAATTGGAAAAATCACGTAATCGCAAAAAATTCGGAATTGACCCAATTTGTTTTTATTCATGGACATACTCATATTCCTCGTTATGATGAAGCAGAAGAATTGTTGATATTATGCCCTGGAGCAACCGGAATACCTTTCGATAAAAACAGATGTGGTTCCGTTGCTTTTTTGACGGTAGGAGATTCATTTAAATGGGATGTAATTCGTTATGACTACGATACGGAAAAAACCATTCAGCAGTTAGAAGAAAGAAAACCACCTTTCTATAAAAATCTGCAAAACACACTTAAATTCGCTTCTATTCGAAACGATATCTAAATTTTTTAATCACATACCTTTCCATAACGCCGATGTATTATTTTGATCATTGTGCTACCACACCTCTTCACCCCAAAGTGTTGGAGGTTGTTCAAAAAACAGATTCCGAATATTTTGGAAATCCAAGCAGTACTCATAAATATGGACAAAAATCAAGATCCATCATTGAGTTAGCACGGAGCCAAATGGCGGAGGCAGTAGGTTGTTTACCTTTTGAGATCATCTTTACCGGTGGAGGAACGGAATCCAACAATCTTGTTTTATATGATTTATTGTATAGCTCTAAAAAACATGTTATTACCACAGAAATTGAGCACCCTGCAATTTTAAATGTATTAACCCGCCTAAAACAATTTAAGATCGAGACCACTATTCTAAAGGTCGGTAAATCGGGAAGAGTAAACCCAACAGACATTCAGAATGCAATTAGGGAAAATACTGGGTTTATTTCTGTTATGTATGCCAATAATGAAATAGGTGTCATTCAACCCATAAGAGAAATTTCTGAAATCGCCAAAAACTTTGGAATCCCCTTCCATAGTGATGGGGTTCAAGCCGTTGGAAAAATTCCAGTGAATGTCCATGAATTGGGTATAGACTTCATGTCATTTTCCGCTCATAAATTTTACGGACCAAAAGGTGTGGGAGCTTTATTTTTAAAAGATAATTCAAAATTGAGATCCTTAATTATCGGTGGTGGTCAAGAAAGAAATATTCGAGCTGGAACTGAAAATGTTTCTGGAATTGCAGGAATGGGGATGGCTGCTGAAATTGCCAAATCTAACTTAAAAAATGCTCAAACACATTTGAATAATTTGGAACAATTATTTATTTCAACTCTAAAACAGCAGATGAAACAATTTAAAGTCAATACCTTTGCTGAACAGCTTCCCGGGGTCGTAAGTGTAACATTTCCTACTATTGACAGCAGTAAACTCATTATCGGATTAAGTCGTAGAGGCATGGCGGTTTCAAGTGGGTCTGCCTGTTCATCAGGATCGGTAAAACCATCCCATGTATTAAAAGCAATTGGATTGAGTAATGTATTAAATCTCCGGACGTTGAGGATAAGTTTTGGTAAGGGTAATTCAGAAAATGAAACCATTGAATTAGCAAACGCAATTTCGGAAATTGTAACGAAAAAATCATAAATGTCTAAACGAATCATTGTGGGGATGAGCGGAGGAGTGGATAGTTCGGTAACTGCCCTGATATTAAAGGAACAAGGATTTGAAATTGAATGTGTATTCATGAAAAATTGGGAGGACGATAGTGAACAATGTCCAGCAGAACAAGATTACAAAGATGCATTGAGAGTATGCGATAGGTTGAATATCCCGCTTCATACTGTTAATTTTTGTGATGAGTATAGAGATCGGGTTTTTTCTCACTTTTTAGCTGAAGAAAAATGTGGACGAACTCCTAATCCTGATATTTTATGTAACAAGGAAATCAAATTTAATCTGTTTTTAGACTATGCACTGTCGCTCGGTGCAGATATGATCGCCACCGGCCATTACGCAAATATAACCTATTCTAATGAATATTTCTCTTTATTAAAAGGACAGGATAAACAAAAAGATCAAAGTTATTTTCTATATACCATGAATCAGTGGGCACTTTCGCATACTATTTTCCCATTGGGAAACCTAGAAAAAACAGAGGTGAGAAAACGGGCTGAAAATGCAAAATTAATAACCTCCAAAAAAAAAGATAGTACCGGAATTTGTTTTATCGGTGAAAGAAATTTTCCAAAATTTTTAAGGGAATTTATACCTGAAAATCCCGGTAACATTGTAACAGAGGATGGTAATTTAGTGGGGGAACATGGAGGACTCATGTTTTATACAATTGGACAACGGAAAGGAATCGGGGTAGGTGGAGGATTTGGAAATCAGGAATCTCCATGGTATGTAGCAGAAAAAAAATTAGATTCGAATGAATTGGTTATCGTTCAAGGGCATGATCATCCACTTTTATTTTCTCAAAAACTTCTGGCTGATAATCTTCATTGGATTAGTGGAAATCCCCCTGAAAAGAATAAATTATATTCAGCTAAAATTCGGTATCGACAAAAAGATCAAGTGTGTTCTCTAACCCAAAATTGCGATTATTCCTATACAGTTACGTTTGAAGAAGATCAATTTGCAATTACTCCAGGGCAATCCATTGTGTTTTTTTCGGGAGACATTTGTTTGGGAGGAGGTATAATTGAAGAAAAATTGTGAAAATAGCGTTTCAATTTATTTTCTTTTTATAATCTTTTGTAGTTTCCACTCTTGAAATGAAACACTTTTTAAATCATATCCTCGTTATTTTGAGTGCTGGGAGTCTCATATTTTGTCAATATAAAATAGATGTAGAGAAATTACATTCACTTCCTTCACTTGGAATGGTTACTTCTCCTTCGACACTTTTTTCTCCAGACCATCTAAACATAAATCACGGTTTTAATTTAAGTGTCAGTTCCATTGGAGGAAAAACTGTGCAAATGGGAAGTTATACAAATTCTTTATCCTATTTGTTTAAACCAAATGTATTACTTCAGTCAAATTTTACATTGTATCAAATGCCCGGGACCTTTCAACAATTATCAGAAATCGGTTACGACTTGACCTTGTCCTATCAACCCTGGGAGCATTCAATATTTCATTTTTCAATTCAAAAACATCCCATTGGATTGGGAAGTTCACTATACCCTTTTTCCTTGGATAAAACCTATTGAGTAAATTGTCGTCATATTTCGGGCTTGATACTCAGAAAAAATCCATCAAGGTAAAACCCCGAAATAAGGATAAATCAACCGTGAAAAATATATTCTTAAATTCTATAATATTTATTTTGACTGTGTTCATCGGTGTGTTCATTTACTCATTTTCAAATAAACAACTTCACAATGGAAAACCGTTCGAAATTACCTTTCCGCCCACAACAGATCCTCCTCCACTCACGACTATTTACCAAGATGACCCTATGAGTAAGTTTCCAATAGAAGTCTTAAATGGGTGTGGTGTAAAAGGAATGGCAGGTTCTTTTTCCGGATTTTTTCGTGAAAATAAAATCGACGTTTTAATTTCGGACGATGCAGACCACTATAATTATACGAACACATTGGTTATTTCACGAACCGGAAATATTCAAATATTAAGTAAAGTGGTGTCTTTGTTAGGGTTTGATATTAAGGATAAAAATCATATTCTAAATGAACCTGATTCTAACTCGAATGTGGATTTAACGGTGATAATCGGCAGTGATTATTCGTCCATTAAGCCCGTGATGGACTTTTTAGAAATTCAATACTGAATTTAGTTTGTTTTTTTGAATTCCCGGGAAATATTGGATATCGCTGGTCAATTGGTTCTATCCAAAAAAGCAGAAAATGTAAAAGCCATTGATGTCCGGAATGTATCCAATGTAACTGATTACTTTCTTATTTGTTCTGCAGATACTGATATCCAGGTCAAAGCTATCGCCGATGCAGTAAGGAAAGGAACACCTCACAAACCATGGAAAACGGAAGGATATGAACATCGTTATTGGGTGCTTTTAGATTACATTGACGTGGTTATTCATATTTTTCGAACCACCGAACGTGATTACTATTCATTGGATAAATTATGGGCTGACGCTCCGACATGGACCCTAACAGATGAACCTGAAAGCCCATCTATTTGAAGCATTATCCGAAGCACTTTCGGAATGTGATTTTCCTCAAAAAACCATTAATATTGAACGTCCGAAAAATCCGGACTTTGGTGATTATTCATGTAATATTCCTTTAGTACTCGCAAAAGAAGTTGGGCAAAATCCAATTCATCTAGCCGAAATTATTAAGGAAAAACTCCACATCAACGTGGATTGGATTTCTCACATAAACGTAACCCCACCGGGATTTATTAATTTCTCTGGCTCTCCACAATATTACCAAGCATTTTTAGTTCGGTTTTTAAAAAGTAAAAATGAATTTGGGAAAACCACGACTGGAAAACAAAAAAACGCAAACGTTGAGTTTGTAAGTGCAAATCCCACTGGTCCATTAACGGTTGGACATGGACGCCAAGCAGTTTTAGGAGATACGATTTCAAATATTTTGGAATGGCATGGTTATAACATTACACGAGAATACTATTTTAATGATGCTGGACGTCAAATGAGATTGTTGTCTGAGTCGGTGTCCGCTCGTTATTTTCAAGAATTAAATCTTGATGTCAAATTTCCGGAAGACGGATATAAAGGAGAGTATATACGAGAAATTGCTAAAGATATTTTAACCTCAAATGGAAAAAAATTAACAGCTGATAATCCGATTTTTAGACAGGAAGCTGAGGAATCGATTTTCAAGGATATTAAAAAAACGCTTCAAAATCTGGGGGTTCAGCATAATTCGTTCGTGAATGAAAAATCCTTTTACGATTCCCGTGCAATTGAAACAATCCTCAACGATTTAAAGAAAAAAGAATTAATTTATGAAAAAGATGGTGCCACATGGTTTCGAGCATCGGCTGTTGGAAAAAGCCAAGATAGAGTTTACATAAAAAGTACGGGAGAGCCAACTTACCGACTACCGGATACAGCATATCACCAAAATAAATTCGAACGAAATTTTGACCTCATTATTGATATTTTTGGTGCTGACCATGTGGATACGTTTCCTGATGTATTAGCGGCCTTAAAAGCGTTGGGTTATAATACCGAAAAAGTAAAAGTTTGTATTCACCAATTTGTTACATTGATTAAAAGCGGAATAAAAGTGAAAATGTCCACTCGAAAAGCAGAATTTGTTACATTGCAAGAATTGATTGACCAATTGGAAAAAGACGTTGTCCGATATTTTTTTATCATGCGAAGTATGAACAGCCATTTGAATTTTGACTTGGATTTGGCTAAAGACCAATCGGAAAAAAATCCGGTTTACTATTTACAATATGCCCATGCTAGAATTTGCAACACAATTAGATATGCCGAAAAAAGTGGGATGACTCACGCTCCGAATTTTGATTCAACCTTATTAATTCATAAATCAGAAATTGAGCTTATAAAATCTTTATACCAATT
>CAZBZK010000014.1:0-16072 GCA_964496365.1 uncultured bacterium | reverse complement strand
TTGGTTGGATCCTATATTTTTAAATTTTATGCATTAACGGTGGATGCATTTAGAATCACAGGTGGAATCATTTTTTTTCGGAATGGTCTTCGAATGTTAGAAGCAAAAATTTCCCGGGGGCGTTCCACACCCAAGGAAACAGAAGAAAGTTTGGAAAGTAATGAAATTGCAGTAAGCCCTATTGGTATCCCAATCATTGCTGGTCCCGGTGCTATTACCGCATCGATGATCCTATCGGGTGAAGCTCATAATTTTCTGGAATATGGAATTTTGATTTTTTCCATCTTATTTACATTAATGCTTACTTTTTACATTTTTAGAGGGGCAGACCGCTTGTCCGTAAAACTGGGAACAACAGGATTGCGTATCATTCAAAGGATTATGGGCATTCTTCTAATGGTGATTGCGGTGCAGTTTGTTATCAATGGCATCACACCGGTTTTGGAGACTATTTTGGGTAACAATCTTTAATAAAAGTGAAATTGAGAGGTTTACTTCCTGAATGTTAATGTTTGTCTAATATGATTATATCAATTGATTGAAAATCAATAGAGAATAAAAAAGATTATTATGCCAATAATAATCCACATTCCTTGTTTAGATCGAAGAAAAGGGACTACGGTTTTATCTATGGTCTTTAACCACTGGTTATAAATTTTATCAGTGTTCATTCAACATTTTACACAAACTGACACCAACTACCAAACATTATTACTCGTTACAACATCCACTTTTGTTTTTTGCTTTTTTAAAAGATTCTTTTCCCTCACGAAAGGCAAGACCGGAAATAATGAGAGACCCAACAGCATCTATTCTGCCAATATTAAACAATTCATACCCAAGGCTGGAAATTAACAAGACAGCGGACAATTGCATACACGCTTTTGTGCAGTTCCCATCTGCCAAAATGGCTTCCGAATTCAGTGCCTTTCCCACCATACGTTTTTCTCTAACCAGCCACCACATAACACCTAGTGATAATCCTGAAATGATAACCCCCCAAATGGTGGTTTCCGGATGAGCATTTACCCACAGATTATATAGAGAAGAAACAACTAATCCCGCAGTCAGAAGATAAAAGGCTAATCCTGTAATTTTTAACGCCCTTTTCTCAAATTCGTCTCGCCGTTCATGACCACTTTTTTGAATACGTAATACCATGTGCCAAATCCCAATACCGGAAATCACTTCTACGAAGGAATCCAACCCAAAACCAAATAAAGCCAACGTTTCATCTTCCAACCCGAAATATACAGATGTAACACCTTCCAGAATATTATAGACTACCGTAATGATAGCTAATAAAATGGCAAATTTTAAGATTGATTCTTTTGATTTCATAAAAAGAGACACTCTATAACATTCGCTTCATTTGAATATAATCACCAGTCATTTTTAATGATTCTACTTATAAACTTTGTCCACCGTAAAATACTACCGTTTTATTTTTGCACTTAGTTATTCCTTATCTAAATTGTATGGTGTGGAGGCGGGGAGAATCGAACTCCCGTCCGAAACAGAAACTTGAGAAACATCTACATGTTTAGTTTCCCAGATTTATTTCATTCCAATGTATACTGGAAAACCCTATATCATTGGAACCAGTTTGGTATGTCTCGTTACTAATCCCCAAACAAAATTAATAACCAGTCTGCGTAGTCGACGCCCTTAGATAAAACCACAGACCCATTCTATCCAGAACGGCTCACGTCAATTAAGCGTAAGCGACTTGGCCGTAATCGGCACTTATAAGATGTTCCACCTGATTTACGAGGTTGCGGAGCCTCGACATGCCGTTTAACCTGTTTCTTGTCCCGTCGAAACCGGTCGCCCCCATTTTCAATAAACGCTGTTAAATTACCTTAAATAAATAAAGGCTCCAAACGCCAACCTGGAGCCTTTAATGTTCCCTACATTTTTTATTGCAGGTTATTTCTTGTCAGCCAATTCGTCTTGAATCGTTTAATTTTCGAAACCAATTGCAGATAAAAGGTACAAGTCCTCATTAAAAAAATCAAGATTTAGATTCATTTATTTTCTGTTTTTTTAACTTCAAACTGGAGCTTTTAAATTACATAAAATTTTATAGGATTTTATTAACAAGAAAAATTCTACCCATCACAATGGTGTTGATTTTACCATAATCGTTTTATCAATAACCGTCTTTGAGTTGCAATGAAAAGTTGAAATCAAGTAACTTTAAATGATGAAATTAAAAAATCGTTATGATGTTGTTATTTTAGGTGCGGGACAGGCTGGATTGTGCTTAGCTCGACAATTAATTTTATATTCAGACCAATCGATTCTCCATTTAGAAAAACGGAAAAACCCAAAAACTCAAAAGCAAAAAGTAGGTGAATCAACCGTTCAGATCGGTGGATATTATTTCTCAAAAATTTTAGATTTAGAAGAATATCTTTTACAAAATCATCTTATGAAATATAATCTGAGATTTTTGTGGAAATCGGAAATGAATACACCAAATCACTACGAGAATTATTCTCAAAGTTTTATTCGGAATTTTTCAAACATCGCTAGTTATCAATTGGATAGAAATAAATTTGAGTCAAAACTCATCAATGTGAATTCAGAATCAAAAAATTATGATTTACTTACGGGAATAGGGATACAAAATATAATTATCAAGAAGAGAAATCATAAAATTGATTTCCGATGGAATAACCAATTACGTTCGGTTCAGTGTGATTGGATTGTGGATGCAAGCGGTAGAAATCAATACTTATCCCGAAAACTGAATTTAAAAAAGTCATGTCCCATCAAACACAACGCTCATCATTTTTGGGTTGATGGTTTAGTTAATATTGAAAAAATGACAGAAAAATCCATTATTGAAAGACGCCAACTGAAAACGAAAACAGTTTTAGGACATATTCCAGTTCTACTAGCAACAAACCATTTTATGGGAGAAGGTTTTTGGTTTTGGGTCATACCTTTAAAAACCATGACCAGTTTTGGACTGGTGTATGACCCCAAAAGGATTGAACCAACATTGGTAAACAGACAAGAAAAATTATTAAAATGGATATTTAGTGAATTCCCTTTATTCGGAGACTCACTAAAGGACAAAAAAATTATTGACTTCACTACCATCAATAATTTTGCCTATGATTGTAAAAAAACTTTATCAACAGAAGGTTGGGCGATCACTGGGGTTTCAGGCAGATTTAATGACCCTCTTTACAGCCCCGGAGCAGATACAATCGCCATTCAAAATTCTGCAATTACTGAACTAATTAATACAAAATTAAATTCCGAAATGGAGAAAAAAATTAGTTATTACGAACCTTTGTTTCAAGTTTTGTTTCATTCATTTTTACCCACTTATTATTCCAGTTATGATGCGTTAGGAGATTCAGAAACATTTGCACTAAAATATACATGGGAACTGTCTGTTTATTTCAGTTTTTATGTGTTCCCATTTACCAATGACTTATTCCTAAACCCCGACTTTTTGGATAGGTATTTTCAAAGAATCGCCACGTTAGGTCCCATCAACCGAACTCTACAGAAATACATTAACGATTATTACCATTGGAAAATGGAAAAAAGTAAATGTTCGAAACAGGTCTTCTTTGATTTTATGGATGTTTACACTTTAAAAGAATGTGAAAAAACATTTTATGAAGTGTCCTCAGATATAGAAAATGGAATAAGAATTCTCGATGAAAAATTATCCATTCTAAAACAATTCGCTCGTCTAATCATTGCCCATATTAAATCCCGTGTTCATACCAATCCACAATGGATGATTCAGCACTCTTTCGTTCAGTCCATCAAATTAAAAAAGGAAGTATTTGATCCGTCAGAGACTATTCATGTTGCCAAATCAAAAAAATACGATTGGGGTAAATTAGATCCATACATTTTTTCAAAAACCTTTGATTAACAATAGACCTTTAAAAGACATTATATTTCAAATGTCTTCACCTTTCAGGGTGTCTATTGACCGCCCGACTCAAATACCCAATTCTATTCGGGGTGTCTGGATTTTAAATGGTCCTGCAGGTTTTAAACCAAAATTTCATTCCCATTGGTTAGACGGTGACGGCATGATTCGGATCTTGTCTCTCACAAAAAATACGCTCGATTACAGAGCAGTATATGTTGAAACAAACAAACGGAAACACGAATTAAAAGCAAAACATCCCCTTTACCGAACATTTGGGACGGCCTTTGATAATGACACATTAAGAAAAGGAATTTCTCTTCATTCTCCAGCCAATGTAAATGCGGTTTATTTTGGAGGCAAATTGCTTGCTTTCGGGGAACAGAGCATCCCTTGGAGTCTTGATATTAACAAAGGAAATACACAGGAAGAGTGGACATTCGAACAAAAGTTACATTCCTTGTCCCAAACATCTGCTCATCCAAAAATTTTTAAAAACAGGTTTTGTAATTTTGGTATCAAATATCTTAAAAACACCACTAAACTTTCATATTTTGAATTTGACACCTCTTGGATTCGAACCTATAAAAAATCAATCGAACTGTCACTCCCCCACTACATTCATGACTTTTTGGTTACAGAACAGTATGCATTATTTTATTTGAGTGGTTATTGTATGGATATACATAAATTTATTTCGAATAAAAGTTCAATAATGGATTCTTTAAATTGGGATAATTCTGTTGAATCTTCTTTGTTAATTTTGCCACGAAATTCAAAAGAAAAACCACGAATTTTACCCTTAAATGAATCTCAATATTGTCTCCATAACGTGAATGCTTATGAAACCAATTCGCATTTAATGGTTGATCTATTAACATGTGAAAACCCTTATTTTGATCAATATTTCAACTCATCCATGTTTCTTAAAAATATCAAACCAACGACAATTTCCCGATATAAAATAAATGCTCACCAGTTTATATGTGAGGAAAAACAAGACTTCGAATTGGGTTTTCATATCGACTTTCCCCATATTGGAAAACAAATGAATGGACAACATTACTCAGACTTTTGGCCATTGGGTTTAAAAAGTAAAACCGGAATTGAATCGGAATTTTATACAAATATTTCAAGATTTAACTGGAAAAATGAAAAAATATTGGACTCATATTTTGCACCCAATAATTGTTTTGTAGCTGGTGAACCCTGTCTTTTAAATGGGGAAGATAATTCTACGGTCCTTATTGCACAGCAATATGATAAAATACGAGAAGAAAGTTCGTTAATCTTTTTAAACCCATATAATTTGAAAAAGGGAACTTTGTGTTCTTTCCCGCTTGGATTATATGACCCGTTGGGGTTTCATTCTTCATTCATTTCAAAAAGAGAACTGGAATCACCGATGAACAAATCCTAATTTAATCAAAAAATGGACTGTTTTACAAATTTGTATTATATTTAACTAAAACATAGGAGAACTTATGAATAACTTATTATCATTTGAAGGTCGCATAGGAAGACAAAAATATTTTTTAACTTTGTTGATTTTTGGAGTGGGGTTTCAACTGGTTAATTTTGCAATTACAACCCGGTTAGACTCACCGATTGTGTTTTCAATTGTCTGGACTTTAGGTATGATGGTATTCTTTGCATTTCAAATTGTAAAAAGACTTCATGATTTAGGCAAATCCGGAACCCACTACTGGCTTCTTTTTATTCCCTTGTATAATATTTATCTAACCTTTCTTTTGCTATTTAAAAAGGGAGAAGATGGAGAAAATCAATTTGGGTCTGATCCATTAAACTAACCCAAAATGTTTTAAACCCCGTTTCCTGAAACCAATTAACTGTGGATTCATTATCAAAACGAAAAGAGATTTTAGGTTCTTATACAAAAAATCCTTCAGTCCTAACAGAATTATTAGAGTATAATCAAAATCCTTTTGATAAATTATTTCCAAAACAACCACTTACGCTTCCTTTAGAATCCGAAAAACATATTAGTCGTTGGAAATCCTATAAAAAGGAATCGATGGACAATGGAGTTTTCCCAGTTTTACAAAAAAAGTTTCCTCAATTCCAATTCCCCATCGAAGAAGGGATAAATCAAACAGAGGAATACAAAAATGTAGTTCTGAGGGGAAAACCATCCCAATATGATTCCGACAAGTCAATTGCACTTACTGAACCACAAAACCTTGAATTGGTTATTCATCCCACACCGGTTGGGGAAATTCCAATTTTAATTCCGGGAAACCGAAAAGATTTTGAAATATTGGTACAGACTTTTGCCATGCGGAACGAACCAAATCCCGTTCCGAAATCCATGGGTGCATGTACGTTGAAAGGATTTAATAATTGGGATCGAATTCACCAATATCGAATGTCCATTGAAGAAAAATTGGTGAGAAAACTCACTGAAATGGAATGGCAGTCGGAATTTAAGGCTCTGATTCCCCAAAAAGACTTATATCAAGATAAATTCATGATTTTGAGTCGTGGCCCCTATAGTAATGTGTCAGCACAAACTCTTGGAGTGGAAAAACATCTTTGGGAAAAGGAATCCCTCTCTATTCGATTGGATCACGAATGCGTTCATTATTTTACTCTCAGAATTTTTGGTATCACCCGAAATAACTTATTGGATGAATTGATGGCTGATTTTTATGGAATTGTAAAAACATACGGTGAATTTCGTAAGGACTATTTTTTGCATTTTCTGGGATTGGAGTCTTACCCCACATACCGTGAGGGCGGGAGAATGGAAAATTATTTAGGAGAACCTCCCCTTTCAGATTCTGGTTTTTCCATTATCCGTTCTCTCATGTATCGTGCAGCGGACACTTTAGAAAACTGCAGTAATAATTTAGAGATTACTTCGGACCGGAAGTTAACTATATTTTTATTAACTCTGGCAAAAATGACCCTAGATGAATTGGGAAGCCCCGAAGGTGAAAATAGGATTTTAGAAACCTTTCATTTAACTACCCAAATCGTAACTAATGCGTAAAATAATGTGATATTGTTCACACAATTTTATAAATATCTGAATTAGATTATTGTCCATTCATAGAAAATTAATCTAACAAATTATGTCTGCGAAAAACACCTTCAATATTATTGCAACAACTAGAATTGAATTGGCGATTTTAAATTCCCAACATGAAAAAATTGGGTGGGAAAAACAGGGAGTAACATCCAAAAATGAACAACCACCACAATATGTACAAAAATATAAATGCAAGCAATCTCAATTACCGTTTGAAAAAAAACAATTTCCAACCGGGATTCTTAGCCAATATGCTGAATTAAATAAATCTGGTGAAAACCATGGTTTATTTTTTAAGTGGTGGAGTAGCGGAGTATTAAAACAGGAAGGGACATATCTAAATGGAAAAGCACATGGAACTTGGACATTTTATTATAAAAATGGGAATCCAATTTCTAAAGGCAATATCGTTGAAGGACACTATGAAGGACCATGGAAAATTTGGTATTCCGATAAAAGTTTACAATCAGAACTATCGTATAAAAATAATCTTAAAGATGGAATATGTGTCACTATATCACCGAACGGAAAAGAGAAGTCCCAAGTTATTTATGAAGATGGACACATGAAAGATGGTGTATGGACATCTTGGTATGAGAATGGACAAAAAAACATGGAAATTGTTTTTTCTGATCAAAAACGCAATGGAAGACGAACGGTGTGGAGAGAAAATGGTGAAAAAAAACAAGAAGCTGAATACATTGATAATGAGAATGAAGGAATTTGTCAATGTTGGAGGCTGGACGGGGTTCACAATACCTGTTCCCTATCAGATATAAAAAATTGGGTTGGAAAGTATTAACTCAACTCTCAAATTTACTCAGGTTGACAAAATTCAGATTTAATGATTAAAGTTTCATGAAACCAAAATCAACTTTCGATATTAGGGATGCTTGTAATCAAAAATGGGCGGAATCTGTTTTTAGAGATAAAAAACGAATAGAGATTCATAAAAAATCACTTCTTTTAAACCAAAATAAATATCCCAATGATCCTATATACCAATTAACCAATCAAGCATTATTCATGAGAGGAATTGATTTGATTGAACATGCGGTTCTCAATCGTAATGGAATCATAGACTTTGTATTGAATGGAACTCAATTCAAAAGGGAATTGAAAGGCCACTCTGATATGTCCATCAACAATAGACTTGAATACTATAAACAGTCACTTTCAATTCAAGGTTGGAGAAACGGAATTTTTGCATCCGATAGATTTCCGGATGCAGTTGACATTTTGGAATTGCTTTATCATCGCTCAGGTAGGGGACAGAATCAAGATGGATTCATGATTTTACATCTGCCTTTTCAGAAGTCTGGAAAATTTTCAGAAAGAAAATTGGATAATCTATCGAGACTGTTTGATTATGAGATTCGTATATTGGAAAAGGAAATTCATAAAAATAAGTTACGAAATCTACCCAAAACTGAAAATATTGAAATAGGACTACGACTGATTATAGATACCTATTTTATCTCTATTCTTTCACTTCTGTTTTTTAGAATTGAAGAAAATCCAAGTAATAATTTAAAGACCATCCAACGTGTATTAGAAATGATTCACAATAAACCAATGGGAGGGAGTGGATGGAAATTTATTCGACATGCAGTGTCTTTAAAGATGGAATCAACCGTTTACACAACCCATCCTAACTCTATAGATTCATATATGAATCTCACAAATTTGTCTCATAGGTTTGACCATCATTCCCGATATTTGGATACATGTATCACACTTCCGGGAATCTTGATGCATTTAAAATCTCAAATCGGATATTATGATGATGGAATGACCACTATTCACGAAATTAATAAGGTGGATTATGTTTTAATTTTAAAGGAAATGCTTTCACTTCTTGTAGCATATGCTGAATTAGATGAACAAGAAAATCATGTGCCAGAACAGATTAAAATGATGAATCAAATTTCCGAACAAATTCTTATGGTTTTTCTTACAGATGAGATTTTTTTAGAGAAAAATAAGAAGAATAATTATTTATCTCTTATCTTCACAGAATTAAATTTGGATCAGGATAAATGGATTAAAGATTCTGTATTTCATTTTTTGAGATTAATGGGTGATTCTTTAGCTCAACGAATCGATAGATTTAATTATTCTAAACGATTATTTTCACCGATGACACATTTATTTACCTATCCCTATCTCCATATTAGAACACTTTTCTTAACTGCATTTCATGTTCATTATTCTTCGGATTTAAAATCAAATCAAACAGAATTGAATCGTTTAAAAACTCTGACCTACGAAGATTTTATGACTGGATTTGACAAAAATCAGGAGAAAAATAACCTGAAAAATATTTGGTTTAATTTAGCCATGAATGCAAATAAAGAATTTGAACCGGGTACATTAATAAACATAATGAATAAAAAAACCTTGGACTCACATTCTGTCCGATCTGTAGTAGAATCTTTGAAATGGTTCTCATTGAGTTTGGAAAAAATGATTCCTCAATCAACCATATGCTAAAATTAAACCTACTAATTATGAATTTTTCCCTGCTGAAATTTCTCCATCAATTCTATGGAAGATAAATCTAAACTTATAGGGATAATCCAATCCCAATTAGGTACAGGAAATATTTTATTAATAGTTCCTCCTTTTGCACCTATTGATCGTCCATCTCTAGCGATTCATTTACTACAAGCTACGGCGTCTCAATCCGGATTTAAGACCGATGTATTATATGCAAATCTCATGTTTGCTCGGATGATTGGAATTATAAACTATAAAAAACTTGCACATGTGGGACCTCCCTCACTGCTTTGTGAAAGGGTGTTTGCTCGAACCGCTTATGGAGTTCCCCCATTGGGACATGATAGAGGTGTAGATTTAACCTTGACTCATAGCTCAAAACCCATTGGAAAAACAACCAATGAAGAATTATGCAAATGGACAGAAAATAAAACAACGAATCAAATAGGATTGAATCTCAAACATTTGGGTGAAATCGAAAATCAAACAGATCAATTTATTTCAATCATTAATGAATCCTTGTGTAAATCAAATTATTCCATTGTGGGTTGCTCATCAACCCTTCAACAACACGCTCCAAGCATTGCTATCCTCAATTCATTAAAAAAAACATATCCTGTGACCACCATTATCGGTGGTGCTAATTGTGATGGCAATTTAGCCCAGGGGACACAATCATTAAGCCCTCATATCGATCATATTTTTTCAGGAGAAAGCGATCATACTTTCGTTGAGTTTTTAATGTCTATTCTGAAAAAGAAAGAGACTCCCCAGAGAATAGTAAGAGGCAATCCTGTCCCGAGGATGAATGACCTTCCAACTCCAAATTATACAGAATTCTATGATCAGTTTAACTCATACATTTTGGATCAGTCCAAAACCATTACAAATAAGAATGGTTCGAAAAACACCTTAAATCCAATTTATAAACAACTCGCTGACTCTCTTTACTTAAACTATGAAACCAGTCGTGGGTGCTGGTGGGGAGAAAAACACCATTGTACATTTTGTGGTCTGAATGGAGAAGGCATGGGATTCAGAGAAAAATCTTCTGATAAAGTGATTGAGGAATTAAAAATTCTAACATCCAATCATCCCAATAATCAGATTGTCATGACAGATAATATCATGCCGAATGCATATTATCATTCCCTAATCAAAGAAATTCCCAAATCGCTCCCGGGATTAAAGTTTTTTTGGGAACAAAAATCAAATATTAGCTTGAAAAAAATGATGGGACTTTCAAAAGCAGGAGTTGGTGATATTCAACCGGGGATTGAATCTCTTTCTACACCACTATTGCGATTAATGGATAAGGGCGTAACCAGTCGTCAAAACATTGCCACCTTAAGATATGCAAAGTCTTTAGGCATAAATGTGCATTGGAATTTAATTTGGGCATTCCCAAACGATAAAATTTCTTGGTACCAAGATACATTGGATTTGATTCCTTTAATACGTCATTTAAAACCAGCGAGATTAATAAATTTAAGCATAGATCGGTTCTCCCCTTATTATGAACGCCCAGATGATTATTCAATCACTAAATTAAGTCCATTAAGTGCATACAAAAATATTTTTCCTAAGAATTCCTCGTATGATTCCTTAGCCTATCATTTTACAGGTTCTTATGCCAGTGAAAGTTTAGAAAACCTCAATGTCATGTATGAGTTGGGAAATGAAGTAAATAATTGGTTAAACTTATGGTTGAAGAAACCCTTTCCCTTTTGTTCAATCGCACAATTAGACTCAGAAGAATTTATATTAGAAGATAATCGTTTTCCTGAAAATGGGGTAGTGAAAAAAATACTATCCAGAGAAGAGGCCAAATTGGCTTTAGTCCCGGAAAGTGTTAAAAACTCTGATCCTCAAAACTATGAATGGGCTTTAAATGAAAAGCTGGTTGTTGCTTTGGATTCTTATTATGTCCCCCTTGCTACGGCAAATCCAAATTTATTATTAGAATTTGAATCTGAAAAAAAGCATGTTGATTCCAGTACTGAATTAATTAGAGCTGTGTGAGCCTACCCCACTTTAAACGCCTGATTGAATACGGTACTGCACAACCGGCTATATTTTCTATTGATGAAGATCAATATTATCAAAAAATAGACGATTTATGTATACAATTGCCCAAAGAATTATTGACGTATTTGAAGCGTGTAACCAATGACCCTAAACTTCGGTCGAATATTTCTAAATTCACCGTTTTGGATGATTACTTTTCATTTTATAAAAATAATTTTAGCAATTATAAAGAAATCAGAGAGAATTGTACCCGAAAATTAAACGAACCCTTTCGTTCCTGGAGAGACCAACAAATCGAAGCAACCAATCATGAGTTACAGTCTCATTTTGGGGATCGTATTATTCATGCTCCTGTCTGTTTTGAATTATGTTTGGGGTGTACCGTAGGTTGTTGGTTTTGTGCAGTTTCAGCACCTAAAATGGATGGAATTCTTTCCTATACTTCCCAGAACCAATCCTGGTGGAAATCTATTTTAAAGGCGGTTAAGTCTGTTATTGGTGAAGGAGGAAAACATGGATTTTGTTATTGGGCAACCGATCCGTTTGACAACCCTGATTATGAAAAATTTTGTTTAGATTTTTTTGATGAATTTGGGAAATTTCCCACCACAACCACAGCATTGGCACTAAAAAATCCAAAAAGGACAAAACAACTCCTTGACCTTTCTGCTCAGCACAAGTGTCAAGTAAATCGGTTTTCTGTCCTTACGTTAAAAAACTTGGAAAAATTATATAACCATTTCACTCCCGAAGAATTACTGTATGTTGAAATTATACCCCAAAACAAACAATCATCCATTCCGAAATCTATCGCAGGTAGAGCCAGGGATCGACATTTAAAAAAATCTATCTCCGGTGATAATCCATTTCGTATTCCTAAAACCAGTTCCTGTGTTTCTGGATTTCTGTTGAATATGGTTGAAAAATCTGTAAAGCTTATTAGTCCTTGCAATGCAAGTGATAAACATCCCTTAGGATATAAAATTCATGCTTCAGGAGTATTTACAAATGCTGATGATTTACAACAATCAATGAATACCATGATTAAAAGGTAATCATTCCCTCACAAATTGGAATAAAATCATTTAGATAATCTATCATTAAGACTCCCGTTTTGGTACCATAAAAAAACCTGCAATACTGGTTCTTACATTATTTCCTGCCGCAAGGCTCACATGATTGATTTTGTGCCATGTTCCTCCTTTCACAAAAATTATTCTATTGGGTACTGAGGAAAAAAATTGTCCATTATGACCAGTTGGAATATCTAAATCCCTTTGAAGGCGTGAGGGGAATTGTTTTTTATCTTTTAAATCTTTTTCAAAGTTTTTTGGAAATCCAGTTACCATATTTTGATCAGAAACCATGAGTTCCCCTCCCCAATTATCTTTCCATTTAGGATGAATATAGAAAGAAAAAGCTCCAGAATATTGTCTTGAACCACTTGAATTATCTGAATGCCATGAAAGACCAGTTCCCACAGGATACAAATAAGGTGTAGCAGTAAGGCAATTCCAATGGATTCCCGGAACGCCTACAATGGGTTGAATTAAATCGTAATGTTTTTTCAATGCATCGAATACCAAATCTATTGGGGAATTGGTAGGATATACAGACACTTTTTTCAATTGATGATCTTCTAATGTATGTTTCCCTTCTTGAATAACCGACACCGGTCCGATTAACGGTTCTCCATCTGTGGAACTCCAAGGCGATGCGGGGACACCTATGTTCACTGAATTAAATCGTAGTGAGTGAATGGACATCCATAATGAATTCAAATCTTTGTTAGATAAAAATCCATCTAAAATAAGTACTCTTTCCGATTTAAAACTAATTTTCAATTTGTCCCTTGTAATTTAGATCCGTTACCAATAAATCACCCAGGAATTATCGCACCATAATCCATGTCCTTGTAATGTAATTCGTGTATCGCCATGTTTAAAATTTTTCATGGGGCTTATCTGATGTGCATAATGTCCAGAATGGGTGTATAACCATCCAGTTTTGTACTCAATTTTTTGATAAGTGTTTTCATTAAATATTTTTTTTAATTCAGATTTTGTTTTATGTTGTAAATCAGAATAATTCAAATCCCATATCCTCATCCCACCGCCACCATGAGGAAGTAAAATAACCAACGTAAATGAAATAGGATTTTCAAAGTCTACGGAGTCAAAAATATCCCAATTCAAGTTTTGATATTGCAAATCACAATGAATATTACCCAAGCTAAATTTAAAAAGGGGATGAGCTTCATAAATGTGAAAGCCGGGATAAGCATATTTTGGATGAAACCGTACCGATTGTTTCAAATGAGTTCCTAAAGCAGAAAGTAAATTCTTGTACAATCCTTTAAATTTATGTTTCAGTGTTGAATTATATTTATCTCTGTATTCGTTGTAAGAATTATTATCTCCAGATTTATCAAGATAACTAGTAGCTCCAAATGTAAAAAAAGGAGTGATATGATGACGAGGAATCCACTGTTCTCTGCAGGAAAATAACTGCATGTGAATTTCGTCACATTCATGTTGAGATAAAACCTTGTAAGTTCCCATATACGATATAAATTTAAAAAATAAATCTGGATAAATTAATTATGATTTTTATCAAATTATTAATACATTATGCTGTTATTAAAATTAACTAAATAGGACATTTATTATGAACACTCAAAACAGTTCCGCACCGAATGGCACTCAAAAAAAGGAAATTTCTTCTTCCGCTACCACAGTAGCACCCTCATCCTATAATATTGAAATTCCTCTGAAAAATGATCGAGCTTTAATTTATAATGCTATAACACAATCCTTTGCTGTTATGTCCAAAGAGGACATAAAATTATACCAACTCATCCAAAAAGAAAATATTAACTTATTTGATCCCCGAATCAAAGATTTTGTGCAGGGTGGTTTTGCTGTCTCTGAACAGATGGATGAATTAAAAACGTTAGAAACGACATATTGGCATAGTCGTACAAAAGCCAATGGAGTCCCTTTAACCATCGCTCCGACCCTCGGATGTAATTTTGCTTGCGACTATTGTTTTCAAGGTCAAAATAAGGCATTTAACGTCATGCCTGATACGGTACAAAATGCCATTGTAGATCGAGTGGAAAAAATGTATGAAAAATTTAATTTAATTAATTTGAGCTGGTATGGAGGTGAACCTCTTATTGAGAGGGACATCGTGTTCAAACTAGGAGACAGATTAGTAAACAAAGCTGAAAAAGCAAAAAAAGTATTAACGGCAATGGTGGTTACAAACGGTTGGTTTTTGGATAAAGACACTGCGAAAAAATTGGAAAATATCAAAGTAAGATTAGCTCAAATTACATTGGATGGTCCTGCAATATTTCATGATGCACAGCGATATCTCCTATCTCGAAAACCAACCTATCACAGGATTATTGAAAACATTTGCTCTGCAATCGATGAAGTGAAAATGATGTTTAGTATTCGTGTCAATATAGATGATAGAAATCAGGATCACATCATGGCAATGATTGATGAGTTTGCCAATTATGGTTTATGCAATAAACAAAATTTACAAATGTATTTTGCACCGGTAGAAGGCATTACAAAGGGATGCCAAGATGCTAGCGAATATTCAATGAGCAAAAAGAAATATGGCCAATTAGAGGCAAGCCTAATCCGGTATTCATTTAATAAAAGAGTAAATTTGGGTATTCCATTTCCTCCAAAGTTTTTTGGACTTTGCACTGCAACCCATCCTCATAGTGTTGTGATCACTCCAAATGGTGACATGCATAAATGTTGGGATACGGTAAGTTGGCCCGAGTTTAAGGTTGGAACTATTTTTGACTATGATGATATGTATGACGGCGATGAATACAAAAAATGGGCAGATTGGTCTCCATTTGAAGATCCCATTTGTCGAAATTGTAAAATTCTGCCTACCTGCGCTGGTTCTTGTTCATACAAATACATTCATACAGAAGATTTGAAAGGGGAAGCTGCCGCTCTTCCCTGCCCCAGTTGGAAATATAATATAAATGAAAAGCTGTTTTTAAGAGCCGTAACCCAAGGATTGGTCAAGCCAGAAGAATGGGATCCTAAAACATCCATGACAAACCTAGCCACTCGGGAACACCAATACGATGAATCCACCATGAGAAGTTTAATCAATGACAGCTTAACGATTTCAAATCCTGAAATTGTATGATCACCTAAGGCATTTATGCCTTTAATTCGATTAATTAATATGCCGTTGGCTTCTTTAAGCCATCCTTCTCTGGCATTATCTCAAATTAAAGCTCAACTTACTGAAGCCGGGTTACACAGTAAAATCTATAATTTTAATATGGATTTTGCAAAAAGTATGGGTGAAATGAGTTACGAAATGGTTGCTGGGGGGAGAGGGTTTAATACACGAAATTTTAGTGGACTTATGGAAAAAGGGGAATGGCTTTTTGCTGAAGCGGCTTGGGGAAGAAAATTTGGTCCTACAGATGAAGAATTTTGGTCTATCAGTCCTTTAGAACCTCACTTGGTGGATGACTTAAACAACCCTCAAGAGTGGATGTGCAGTATTAAATATGAGTTAGTCCCGGATTTTTTGGA
>CAZBZK010000013.1:13916-30394 GCA_964496365.1 uncultured bacterium | reverse complement strand
TCCAATTCAATAATGAAGAATTATCCACTTTAGTCATGGAAAGAAATTCTCGAATTGCAAGGAAGACAACCACGCCTATAAAAATTCCAAAAAAGGGACCTCCAACCCATAACAGAGCTAAAATTCCGGGAATTCCTAATGCGTTTACTAAAGTTCTATTGCTTGATTTGATTGACATTGGGTATAAAATAAGCGGGGAAGGTACTTAATTATTTAGATGAGATAAAAAGACTGATTCTTGTCTGTTAATAAATTTTTCAAAAGTAGGTTCACACCAACACCTCAATTTCTTTTGGCATCACCTCTACAGTTACAGGTGTACTTCCTAACATCTCACCATCAATATTTAATGTATTTCTATCTTCTGGAAATATTGAGAATTGTTTCACTTGGCGATATTCGACTATTGGATCGGCGATATGCTTGCCGGTAAATACTTTTGGGAACATTCGGAGGAGCTTCCATCTTCCTGCTTTTCTCACGATGATGAGATCAAGAAGTCCATCATCCAATTGGGCTAAGGGTGCCATTTTCATCCCTCTTCCGGTGTACATGGTATTACAACCGATGACAAATCCGAAATCAGCTACGGAAATCCGACCGTCAATCTCGATTCGTGCAAGGCGAGTTTTGAATTTTAACACTTCGAGAATAGATGCCATATTGTAACGCTGTTTCCCAAACCATCGCATTTTTTCCGCTAATAGATTGATATCCGTAGGCATTCCCCAACCCACAATATTGAATCCGTAATAAACTCCTCCTTCTGCGTCAGCTTTAAAAATATCAATTTTACGGATCCGATTGGTTAAAATTCGCTGAACGGCTTCAATTGGATCCAAACAATTTAAGTCGTGCATAAATGAATTTCCCGTCCCTCCTGTAATGAGACCAATTGGAATCCTTTTTCCATCCTCTCTACTCATGATTCCATTGATTAACTCATGCATGGTTCCATCCCCGCCGATAGCACAAAGTCCATCCATACCCTCCAAGGAAACCGTTTTTGAAATGTGACGAGCATGGCCTGCATATTCAGTTTCTATTATGTTTAATTCTGCATTGGCTTCGATAAAATAAGGTTTCACTTTTTCTAAAATTTTAATTCCCGTTTTGACACCGCCATGAGGATTTACGATTAAGTAATATTTCATTTGTGCTTCATATATTTGTCATCCCCCCATTCAATCACCTCAATTTTAACTTCTGCTGTTCCTTGTTGGATAAAATCAAGTTTTAAGGCAGCTCCGTATGAACAATCTAGAATTCTGTTTCCAACATATGGACCTCTATCATTTACTCTTAAAATTAGCGATTTGTCATTGGACTGATTGGTAACTCTAATTATGGTGTTTAACGGAAATGTCTTATGAGCCGCCGTCAAACCGTACATATCGTAAACTTCTCCATTTGCTGTTAGTTTTCCGTGAAAATCCTTACCATAGTAAGAACTAATTCCATAAATGATTTTTTGATGTTTATTAAATGATTTTGTCTTACCAATGCGTGGTTTTTTTTTGTGGTGACTGTATCTGGGAGAATTGGAACATGAAATTAAAAATATATGTGTACATAGAAATAAAATGAGATACTCTTTTTTAAATGGTTTAACCCAATTCAATGTACGCCTCCTATTAAATTGGTAATAGAGTTTATCTTATTGGTTTCAAGATAGGTTTTTATATCACTTAAAACCTCCAATCCAATCCCCGGATTCCGATAATTTGCTGTTCCGATTTGGACTGCCGTTGCCCCTGCTAACATATATTCGATTACATCTTCACTTTTTGTGATACCACCTATACCAATAATTGGAATGTTAACCTTTTGAAACACTTTATACACAGATGCAATTCCAATGGGGCGTATCGCAGGACCTGACAGTCCTGCAAACTGTGTATGAATATTTGTCTTTCGTGTATGGATATTTATGCTCATTCCAACTACTGTATTTATGGCTGAAATGGCATCTGCACCTCCATCTTCTGCCGCTGTCGCAATGGCAGCAATGTCGGTTACGTTTGGGCTTAATTTAATAATCAATAAACGTTCAGATAGTGTTCGCAATTTTTTTGTCAATTCAAATGTTAAATCACAATCTACACCAAATTCCATTCCTCCTTTCTTTACATTAGGACATGATATGTTTATCTCATAGCCTGATATATCTGAAGATACGGATTCTATTTTTTTGATAATCTCTACGTATTCATCCATGGAACTTCCAGCAATATTCATAATGACATTCGTCCCGATTGATGAATACAACGGAAGTTTTTCTTTGATGTATTGATTCACTCCAATATTTGCCAAACCGATTGAATTGAGCATTCCAGATGGAGTTTCAACGATTCTTGGTGACGGGTTTCCTTCTCTAGGATTAGAAGTAATGGATTTGGTTACAATTCCACCTAACGTGGATATGTTTGAAAGGGACTCAACTTCGGTTCCATATCCATAAGTACCAGACGCAGTCAAAATTGGATTTTTAAATCGGATATTACCGATTTGAACGGATAAATCAGTCAAATGTGATATCCTTAGAATTGTACACAGGACCTTCGGTACAAACGAGTGAATATTGTTTATGATAACTATGTTTTTCGTGAGCGTTTTGAAAACGGGAAACGACACACCCTTGACAAATACCTACTCCGCAACCCATATAACTTTCAATGGATAATTGTGCAGAAAGGTTTTTAATTCTTGCGAATTCTTGAACCGCTTTTAACATAGGTTCAGGACCACAAGCAAAAATGTGTGAGGGTCTAAACTGATTACACAAGGAATTTAATGGATTCATAACCGATCCATGAATCCCTGAAGAACCATCATCTGTTGTTAGATAAACGTGACCGCTTGGATTGTGAGAGTGAATATGTTCTTGACGGTTTTTTGCTCCGACTATTAGATAATTGTTTTCTATATCATTATGAAACCGATTCCACAAGTTTTGAATTGGAGCTAATCCCACTCCTCCACCAATGAAAATATTTTTTGAATTATCTAAAACCGTAAATGTATTTCCCAACGGTCCTAATATATTGATGGAATCGTCCACCTTTTTTTTGGATAATATTGAGGTTCCTTCTCCAAATATCTTATAAATGATGGACATGGTTTTTTCATTGCAACTTGCAATACTCATAGGACGCCTTAAGGGATGTTCCCATCCTGAACCAACTTGGATTAGTATAAATTGCCCCGCTCCTTTGTAAAACGATGAAACGAGAGGAGCTTCAAATGTGAGCTCCCATATATGTGAAGCAATTTCATGATTTTGAATTATAGTCGCATTCTCAATAATCATTTGGAATAGGGGATTTTTTAATTTTTATCGAATCCGAAGGTGGGATTGACGAAACAGGTATTTTTTGTGCGGATGAATCAATCAATGTAGATTTAAAATTTGTTGAATCAACTTGTGATGTTTGAATAGAATCCAACTCTACGGTCGCAGTATCCGTTGGAGATAATAGTGCAGTCATTTGATTAATTCTGGGCTTGGATTGAATGGCTTGGTCGCTTTCAGGAAAATATTTACTCACCCAGTCATAATATTTTAGAGCACTATCCGGGTTGGATAATTCATAATCAAATTTATTTCCCAAAAAATAACCAGATTTAAGAGCATAATTGCTCAAAGTATCTTTATGAATAATGGTTTTAAAAGAACGTAATGCTTCAGATTTATTTTGATTAAACCATGCGGTTTCAGCGAGAATAAATTGTTGTTCAGAAACAGATTTTTCTTTTTCAATTCCCATATCTTTTCTCACAGCTTCAGCATATTCTGTTTCTGGAAATTGAGTTGTAAGTAATGTTTTCAATGAATCTATCTCCGTTGAATCCTGTGAATTTTTTAGCAAATAATATTTCATGTAAATAGCTTTAGGAAATAATTCGTGGGTTGGAAATTCGGTAATAAATAGATTCAAATGGACCATAGCCGAATCTTGATTTTGGAATCGAAATGCTTCCAGCTCTGCCAGTTGAAGGAGTGTTTTAGCAGTTTCTGTAGATCGTACTAAATAGGTTGATGTTGAATCATTTGTAGATTTTCCTTTGGTAGAGAGGGAATCAACTTTTATTGAAGCTGAATCTGGTCCATCAAAAATCGCTTTAAATCCAGTCTGATACTGGCTAATTTGACTGATCATTTCCTGAGATTCTTTTTGTACCGGAGATTTTCTGCTTTCTTTGTTTGATTTTGTGAAGTATTCATTTGCTAAATCCAAATTCCAGGACTCTTGAATGGTTTTTTTCCCTAATATAAAATAAGCTTCCGCAGAGGTTACAGTTGATGGATAATCTTTTATGATTGATTTTAACCTATCGGTTGCAGATTCTTTTTCATTTTTTAGTTCGTAGATTTTAACCAATTCCAATTCCAACGCCCCAAACAAATCTCGAAATTCATCGTTTACTAATAAACTTTTAATTTTTTTAATTGCTGGTTCGAATTCTCCGGTTATTCTGTAAATTTTTGATATTTGCAAATGAGCATCCAACTTCAGTTTTTTTACCATTGAATTTTTTATGACTTGTTCATAAGCAAACAAAGCTTTTGTATATTCTTTTTTATTAAATGCCAATTCTGAAAGACGTTGATAAATTCGTCCCTTTTCCTTGCGGTCTGTGGTTTTCTTGGCAGCGTTTTCAAGGTGATCCAAAGCAGTGTTCATTTCCTTCAATTCAATATAAATATCTGCTAAATAAAGGTGAATCAACGTTTTTGTAATGGTTATCAATTCTCCTTCCAAAAGGTGTGTTAATTGATCAATAGCCGGTTGCACCTTCCCTTTTTTCCATTTGGTTAATGCCAACCAAAACATAGCTTGTTGTTTGAAATCTATATTGCCTGATTCGTTTAAGCGATTCAATTTTGTTTCTGCAGAATTATATTCTTCTTTGTGAAAATGTGCTTGCCCTGATAATAATAATGCGAAATTTACATAGTCACTCTCTGGATATTTTTCTAGAACAATATTGCATTTTTCAATGACTTTTGTATAAGACGTTTGAGCTTTGACCGGTAAAGAACGATCCTCGTTTTCTAACCGAATTAATTCCGCTTCGTCAAAATATTTTTTCGCATTGTAAAATGTGTTATAATAAACACAAGATATGGATGTAAAAAATAAACTCAAGATTATCACTTGTAAGTAGGATTTATATCGATTATGTTGGATCATAAGGGAATGAATTTAAAGAAACTACTGTTTTATTTATGGGATAATCTCTCTAAATTTACGTATGGAAGAAAGCCCAAAATTAGATAATCCTATAAAATTTAAACCGGACTATGTGTGGCCAGAAAAAGGAGCAGAACGAAACTGTCCTCGCTGTGAAAATCCACTACAATTAAACGAGAACCGAATAGATTATTACGGAAAACCTTGGTGGTGTGGTCCATGTAAATGGCAGTTTTCCGAAGAGGATTTTTCCTAAATTTTTATCTGTCTAAGATTGCACTTTTTTCGCAATCACTCCCTTTAAATCTTCAATAATCCAGTGAATAACTGCCGCATCATCCATTAACCCATACACGGGAATTGAATCAGGAATTTCATCTTCCTCCACTGAAAAATAATCCAATGCAAAACAAATTTTTTTTTGTACCATCTTATCCATATTCGGATTGTCTTCCAAAAGTTTGTACAGTTTTACCAAGTCATTTATAAGTTGTAATTGAATTGAATTGATCGAATCATCTTGCAAAATGAAATTAAGTTTTTGAGGAACGATCTCCAATAAATTCTTGCGTTTGGACAAATCAAAATTCCGTATTTGATCCAAATATCGCAGTTTATCCTCTTTTGTGAGTAAAAATGTATTTTTTGGTTGGGTCATTTATTTGATTAACATCAGTTTTTCCATGTGGGAAAAATTACCTGATTTCAAATGAAGGAAGTACACTCCGCTGGATAAATTTCCAGCTTCCAATCGAACATTGTGATTCCCAGAAGAAAGTTTTTCATCCACCAGTGTTTTTACCATTTTTCCTGTTACATCGTAAATCCGTAAAAACACGGATTGCTGTATCTCTGCATCAGGAATTGAAAACCGAATAGTCGTTACCGGATTAAACGGATTTGGATGTGCTGGTAAAAGAGCAAATTCTATTGGGGTTTGAGAATATTTGGATTTTCTTAATACAAAACTTTCCGAACCATCATTCATCTCCAAAACTTGAACACCTGAACACTCAAACGCATTTCCATTTTCATCTACAATTTCCCAAAATTCACCATCTGTTACTTCACAATCAAATTCCAATGGTTTTCCATCATTCATTACCTCAATCATACATTCATCTAGTGAACAAAGTTTGGTATCATCGGAAAATCGGATGTCATTTGAAGGTGCCGGTAGTTTGGGTGGGAGGCTGAAGCTCAATAAATCCAAATGCCCTGTTTGTTCACCAAAATACAAGGTTGAATTATTAATGATCATTGAATTCATATTCTCTGGTATTTCAAAAGATTGACTTCGTCCAATAGGGGCTGAGGAAGACAGGGTTATTTCTCCTGCTCCTACACTTCTAAGCCAATATCCTTTTCCAGGTTCAATAGTTTCCGTTAATGAATATCCATTTTCTTCAAATCCATAAATGGTACCTGGAATAATAAGATTGTCTGGATCTTCTATTGCATTTATACTCATCGAATAAGAAATTCCTGAAATTAGGTTCCAATTATCTGATAAAGAAATGGAAAGGTTATCTGATTCCAATCCACTAAAAGACGTTGATTCCGCATCGGATAACCTAAGTAAATATCCCATTCCGGATACCAACTCAGTTTCAATTGAATATCCATCATCGAATGAATATAATGTGTTCTCAATTGCGTTTAGAAATAAAGATTCATAATGAGAATCTTCAATAATTAATGGGATACCAACCATATTCCAGTCAGTCATATAATCAATAGAAATTTGCATTTCTGATGGTCCAGATGGAACGGACGGGGGAAAAATTATATAATCCAAATTTGCAGCATCTTCTTCGATATAAGTACTTCCATCACTGTTATCTTTCACAAATGCCCATGAAAAAGTTCTTAGTCCCGCAGAAACAGGAAACGATGTAAACGTCCAAGGAGACTGACCTGTACCTTCTGGTTGGAACCAATTCATGGTTTCTCCATCAATGGAGAAAATTAACCCATCATAAAAAAAGTCTCCTGAGGGGCTATATTCACAAGCAACACGATAATAAAAACTTATGTCTCCGTTTTCAATAATATCCAATGTAACATGCATAACTGAAGCTTGATTATGAGTGATAGATGCAGATTTTGCATTGAAAGACCCGCTATAGGAATCACCAGAATCAATATCCCATTCAGCTTGTTCCAATGTATCTAAAATTTGATAATCTTCAACGGGATCAATTCCGGGCCATTGAATCGAGTATCCGGAAAATTGCCATGGATACGATGAAAAATTTCCACTTTCAAAATCTTCAAGTGCCAACCCAACCGTAACTACAAAGGACGATAAATTGTCATAATTATCATCCGCTGAAACACTCAATTCGAATGTAACTCCTTCACCTAAGTTCATATTCGATGAAGCTGAAACAGAATAAGAGACTACTTCACTTGAGTTATCATTTATGGTTCCAATGTAGCCCTGGTTCTGGGTTATGGTGATTCCCGGGTGACTTGATGATAAACTTGTAGAAACATTATGGGCATCAGCTCCCCCCCCATTTCTGACTGTAACATTCAAACTTGCAGATTCCCCGGGATCTAAATTTCCATTCCCATTTCCATCATTGGAGATTGTAAATCCATCTGCTTCTATGACAGGAGCAAAAGCCATCACAATGATGTCTTCTTCCCAGGTATCTGTGTCAGATTGAATGGATACATTTATTTGAATGAGATGATTATCTGGTATATCATCTGAAACTACGAATGTACAAGCTGAAGACACGGTTTCGCTGGAATTTGGGGTGATAGATCCGAAAGAAGTGGATTCATTATCAATGGAAATATAGGGGTCAAATGAATTGAATGAAGCGATCACATTCATAGCTATTTCAATTCCAATATTTTCCAAGGTAACTGAAAGCGTTACATCCTCTCCAAATTCTACCACATTATCATCACTCGTCATAGCTGAATAATCTCCTAAAACCACATAAGGCCCACTGGGAGCCAAAACTGTGATGGGTTCTATGGTTGTAATTTTATTATAGCCGGTAAGGGTTAATGTTAAGTCTGTGGGTACGGTGGGAGTTGGATTTAACAAAATGGATAAGTCACCATTTTCATCCGTATAACCAGATCCCAAAAGCGTCCCATCCTCTGATACTCCAACCAAAGCATCAGGGGTATTAGTTGAAACTTCATATATATTATTACCAATAAATAATGTTCCATTATGGTATACCGAAATATCTGTGGGTGTATCTGAGCGGATATCCAAAGAAACATCGCCAAACACGATCCAAGTTAAAAACATATCTATTCCCGATTGTCCATACACATCCATCATATTACAAGAACCATTATACCATAAACCTCCAATGGAATATTTTTTATCCAATGGTTGATTATCTGAATAATTATGTCCAACCAATAAATCCATAGCATGATCTTGGGCTCTCATAGGTTCATTCCAATACTGATTCACTGTTGAAGCATAAAATGCAACTGCACCAGTGGGGTTCCCATTAGCATTATTGGTAGCTCTCAACCATGCTTCTCCAAAACATGTGATGTTTTCGAACGCACCATTTACACATCCTACTGAAATAACATGAGGTAGCATTCCGTCATTGGTTAATCCATTCACATCATTATTGTTGAGGGGAGCACCATTTCCCCATGATGTTTCAGAACCGTGTCCTGTATAATTAATTACACTTCGTCCGTTATTTATGGCATTCACACCCTGTTGTACTGAACCACTTGGATCATAAACTTCATCTATTTCAGTATAGGTGTAATCTAACAATTTATCACGTATATTTGCAGAATGCTGTTGATCGTATTCTCCATCATCTCCAGGTCCTTGATTAGAGGCAAATCCCGATCCTTTATGTAGCCAGGATCCAGAATCAATATCCCTTTCATAATGAATGGTACGCTCTACTTGAGTCTCTACATGAGCTAAAGTTGATGCAGAAAATCGTCCTACAAAAATTTCCGGATAATCGTCATTACCTTCCAATAAGGAATAACTCGGATCTGATCCACCTCCACCACCGTTGGAAACCATGATGGTTGGAACCTGAGCATGATCTCCAACCAGTTGAACAAAACAAAGACCATCATCTTGATCATACTGAGACTGAATAAAATTTTTAATGCCTGTGGCATTTGCACCTAAGTCATACACATCATATAAATCAGTCCGAATGCCTTTTTGGTTTTTCCAATCCACATACGGTTGTATTGCATTCATAAAATCCCCATAAGTGATCACAATCATACGACCTCGTTCTTCAACCGTCTCATAACGTGTTCTGTCAAAGTTAATGAAATGCTCGGAATAAAGAGAAGTAAAATGTTTGTTAACAGAATCACTCTGACGAACTTTAATATTTTGAGTACCCATCCCTTCTTCAATTACCTCCATCACAATTTTTGTGTAAACACGCAATGTTTGACTGACCGGATTATATCTGAATGGATAAACTGTAACTGCAATCCCACGAATATCCCTCAAAATATACGGATCACTTAACTCTGCAAGAGTTCTAGGGTAAAACTCATCCAATTGATATACATTTGAAAATGTATAAGGAACAGTAGAAGGATTTATGTTTCGAGTAATACTCCCTTTGGAAGGTGCTACTAAAATTTTAAAATCTACATAGTCTGATTCAAGGATTTGAATTTTCATCTTTGCATTGTCTGGAATAACTATGCTCCGAACCATTTTTGGTAATTGAGGATTTCCTTTTTCAAGCAAAGTCGGTTGCCCCTGAAATGTCAAATAAAAATACTCTGATTCCTCTATAGAAACAGGAATTTTACTGAAATCTCCCCCATTAAACTCTAACACCGTCTTGCTGACATTTGAAGAAATAAGTGAAACGGATGGTGAGTGATTGTTGACGGTTACTTTATTACTTGAATATAAAAGTGAAATGAATATTGAAAGGTAAAGTATATTTTTCATATGAACGTCTTCCTCTTTTGTTTTGGTTTAATATGGAGTATAACTGTTAGACAAATAAAAATAAATTTTTATTCCAATTAAACAACTTGAATCCAAGCAGCAATTGGTTCCGAATTTTTAATGTATTTTATTAAAACTAAATATTTGTGGTTAAATCTCCCTTGGTGTAAGTCTTGATTAATTACTCAAGAAAATTTGAAAATCATTTGTTTTCACTTCATTAACACCACTTTTTGAATTTCTCTTTGCCCTCCTTCTTCAAACGATACAAAATACACCCCGCTCGTAACTCCATTCGCATTCCATTGAACTGAATGATTCCCGGGATTAAGGTTTTTATCCAGAAGGGTTTCAATCAATCGTCCCTGAACATCATAAATGGAAATATTCACATCATTTTTTTCCGGAACAGAAAACTGTATGTTCGTCACCGGGTTAAACGGATTGGGATATGCAGGGAAAAGAGTGAACGCTGTTGGATTTTGTTGAGATGTGGATTTTCTTAAAATAAAAGTTTCTGATTCACCACTTAACTCAAATCCATTAACACCTGAACACTCAAACACATTTCCACTTTCATCTACAATTTCCCAAAATTCACCATCTATTATTTCACATTCAACAACCAAAGGTTGTTCATCAACAATTAATTCAATCGAACAATCATCCGTTGTGCACAGTTTGGTATCTCCGGAAAAACGTACATCAAATTTCATTCCTTCAAATGTTGGAGGCAGACTGTAGCTCAATTCATTTTCTTCCCGAATTTTCTCTCCAAAATAAAGAGTTCTAGAGTATTCATGATTGATTACCACAAGTGAATTCAGATTCTCCGTAATTTCATTTTGGTGAACAGTTTTATTTCGATTTTCTGGCTGTGGTAACATTATTGCTGCCGAACCCGTACTCCGCACCCAATATCCTTTTCCCGGTTCCAATACATCAGCGGAAAAATAAGCGCCGTCAAATCCGTAAATGGTTCCGGGGACAACTACATCAGGATAATCTGTATTTTCATAAACATCATTTGCGCTGACTTCCACAGCCGGTCCTGAAATGACATTCCAGCCCTCTGAAAGGAAAACAACAACCTCAAACAGAGGATTCCCTGCTAACGGATACTCACCACCATTATCCAGACGAATGAGATAGCCTATGGACGGTTCTAAATGTTCTTCCTGCTGGTAACTTCCGTTAAATGAATACAAAGTTCCGATAACCGCATCAGGAAATATAGATTGATATTGAGAATCATCCATTTCAAAAGGAATCCCAACCATATTCCAGCTGGGATTGTGAGCTACATTGTAATTGATGGGACTGCACCCAATATCAAGTGCACCCATATTGGCTCCATTTTCTCCTGTGCCCACGCAGGGAGAATTCATTGCCAGAGTGAAATCCTCATTATGAGGTTCGCAAAAAAGAGGATATTCGTTCAAATTTCCCTCCAGCCAATTGACTGTACCGCCTTCCCAAACACCTTCTACACCGCCGTAAACATCAGTGTAGGCAATAATCAACTCACAATCTGCGGATACAAGGATTTCATTTAAATTCGTATAGGGGTCATCATCATGAAGATAATTCCAAATGATTGAATTCAGGATTGTGCATGATGAGGATTGTCCCAATCCGATGGAACCTCCGGAATTGCCGTACATGGAAACTCTTTCTATCACCAATTCAGACGAATATACATCAATCCCAGCAGGGTCCGTAATCCAGCCTCCCCATCCGGACCAGTTATTTGTTATAACAGAATTATTAACTGTAATGGATGAATTTTCAGCAAAAATACCTGCTCCGCCATGGTGCATATCATCCTTAGAATTTTCATTTATAAACAAATGCTCCAACAAGGAATTGGAATTGATTAAATGAATTCCTCCATTATTTTCAGTGATCTTCAAATGGGTTAGGGTAGGACTGGAATCTATAACTCTAACACCAGACTGGGAACCAGAGGAAATTGTAAATCCCGTAAGAATTGCTGAATTATTCTCACCATTTTCCATCAATACTGTGGGTGCATTAACATAAAATCCACCGCCAAAAATAGTGGTTTGTGAAATATAATCTTCATTTTCTGTGGTGAGAAAGTGAGACCCAACCACAATGTTTTTCCCGGTATAATTAATATTTTCCCAATAGTGTCCGGGAGCCACAAAAACCGTATCCCCGTTTTCAGATGTATTAATTCCATGTTGGATTGTGGCAAAGGGATTTCCTTCCGAACCATCTCCGGTTTCATCTGAACCATCAGTTGAAACGTGCCAAGCAACTCCTTCATTATTAATATTTTCCAAAAGAGCGGGACGATAGGTCTCAATTGCCCATTGAATTCTAACCTGCTGACCTTCGGTAAAATGAGACATGCAGATGTCATCCATATAGTCCATATAATTCCCTACATCATCATAACTATTGCAGGAATGGGGATTGGTAGGACATCCTGTATTTGCCTCTTCCTGGTAGGGAGTATCGTCAACTTCATCTCCCGGATTATCACATCCATTTTCAAAAGTGTGATACAACCCCAAATAATGTCCCACTTCATGAACACCTGTATATCCCTCTGTAAAGGGTTCGGTTCCACCTGGAATTGTGTAGTTTGCACAATATAACCCGTGATGAGGATCATCCTCGGGAAAAGACCAGGGATGAACCCCCAACCCGGCAGTCATAGATGCTCCGGTCCAGAAAAAATTTATGGAAGTTGGGACATCCACTGTCATGACTTCGGTCATGGCTAAAAACTGGTCATCATTCTCCCACTGTCCTGTTTCAAACTTATGACTGTCGGTAGCATAATACCAGCCCGCATTTACTGCACTATCAATACTTCCTACTGAAAATGAATATCCAAATCCATTGTAAGCGTTGTTCAGCACCTCAGTTTGTTCCGCAATGGTTTCATTTGAAACCATCCCATTTACAAAATCCCCCTCTGGTGTAGTAAAATCCAGAAAAGTATATTGTCCCCATTGTCCCATCCCAATTGAAGCAAGAACCTCTCCTGTACTGGTTGTGACAGATGCAGAAATTCCTCCTGTAGCAAAATCGTCCCAGAGCAGTAAACCATAATTTCCCGGTGGCAGCACACCACCTATTGAATATGAATGTCCAGAAGTTTCGAACCCAAACCCGGGATAGAATAAAAAAGTATTATTGTCATAATCGCGGATGTCCCAGCTGGCATGATCGTATGGTTGGTCATCTACGGTCACATTGATAAATATACTGTCACCTTCTACATAAATGATATGATAGTTGATAGGGATTTCCACAGTTCTTTCTCTGAACGATACTGGAGGTCGAAAGGAATCAGGTGCCATTGTGTTATAGGTGGAAGATTCCAAACCGCATGTCTTTTTATGAGAAATTGATTTATTTTGACTTGAATAAGATTTTAAATCAGATGAAGGTTGATAGGCGAATATTGTCGAAACTAGAGCTGAAAATAGGGATATTTTTTGTATCATTTTTTACTCCTTTTTTGTGATTAAAACCAAGCGATTTTATTACCAGATTTTATTTCCAATAGTTATTTAAGCAATATTTTACTAATATTCCGTTTTTAAACAAATGGGATATTAACGTTGAAAAGAACCTACATTAATTTTTTATTTCATAATAATCATCTTATTTACATCCCGTTCTATTCCTGAAACCAACTCCACAAAATAAACACCACTACTATGTTGGGATGCGTTCCACTGTACTAAATGATTCCCGGGATTAAGGTTTTTATCCAGAAGGGTTTCAATCAATCGTCCCTGAACATCATAAATGGAAATATTCACATCATTTTTTTCCGGAACAGAAAACTGTATGTTCGTCACCGGGTTAAACGGATTGGGATATGCAGGGAAAAGAGTGAACGCTGTTGGAACTTTGGGGGTATTGGATTTTCTCAAAACAAGAGTCTCTGAATCCCCATTTAATTCTAACTCAGGAACACTTGAACCATCAAACACCTTACCACTTTCTGTAACTAACTCCCAACTCTCACCATTTGTAATTTCAAATTCAAATGTTAATGGACTTCCATCATTCATAACTTCAATCTTACATTCATCCAATTCGCAGAATTTAGTATCTCCGGAAAAACGAACGTCTTTTGCACCAATGGGTGGTTTGGGAGGAAGACTGAAACTCAATTTTTCTCTTTCCAATAAATTGGAAATTCCAAAATATAGTGGTTTTCCGTTTAGGGTGATTGTGTTCAATCCCGTTTTTATTTTTTCCAACATAGGTAAGGTCGTAACATTTTCGTTCCTTACAATAGACAACGATATTTCTCCATTATCAAATGATCGTATCCAATATCCGTATCCAGATAAAATGGTATCGGTTTCTAAATATCCAGATACATCATATCCAAATAAAGTTCCGGGTACAATCAAGCCATTTGGATCATAAGCCGAATTGATAGCCACATCACCGGTAGGACCGGCAATTAAATTCCACCCTTCTATTAAAGAAATGGAAAGATCATTTATAACACTGCCTCCAATAGTTACTAAATCATCATTATCAAATCTCAGCCAATAGCCAAAACCAGAATTAAATGAATCTGTAAGGTAATAACTATCTGTGAATCCATATAAAGTTTCTTCGATACTGGTTGGAAAAACCGATAATTGTGATGGATCATCCATATTAACTGAAAGCCCAACCAAATTCCAGCCTGAAATAATGGCTACTTCATAATCTGTTTCTCCACCACTAAAATCAAAGGATGCCGTAGCTTCGTCAACATCCATTCCATCACTAAATGATACACTTACTTCATAATTGCCCGGTTGCAAAAGAGTCATAATTTCGAAAACCGATCCATCATTGTAGAAGTGGTCATAGGACAGCATTTCACCTGAAAAAACTTCATTTCCATTTTGCGAAATAGAACAATCAGATAGGAGAGGAAAATGGTTATCTTCATCTATATACATCGTTTGAATTTGAACTAGTAAAAGACCAGACGAGTCCCCTAAAACTTCAGCAGTCAAATCAGAAATTTGAGGTGGTGTGTTTACGCCAATTTCGTAGGATTGGAAATCCGGATTTAAAAATGCGGGATCGGTTTGATCGGCAATGGTCATATCAGATAAACTTGCTTGCACCGTCAATCCTGTAACAATAACGGATTCGAATTCATTGGGCCATGTTCCAAAATCCGGATCATTAAAAATATCATCCATATTAGCAGCCATATATAATTCATTACCACTGATGGAGTATTCGATGTCAGCCACAAAATCTGGAAAATCTGATCCCAATTGGAATTTCCATACGCCGGGATATAGAAGTCCAAATCCACCATCTCCATAACCAAGTCCGTATAAACTGGAATCAGCGTCTTCCGGATTTAGGAATCCAACTACGTATAAATTCCAGGGACCAAAGAAACTACCGGTATCAAAGCCTCCTCCTGCGTTACTTAAATGAACATGGATTCTGTCGTCACTAATCGCAACACCAATTTCATCAATATCAAAATAGGGTTCCCCAATGGAACTATCTCCGGTGGGATCCTCATTAACGGTTAAATACCATGGTGCTGGAACATTATTATTGTAATTATAAGGACATTGGGTTACGGTCACTTCCAGCCCATCAAAAATGATGTCTGCCTGAAATCCAGCATGAATAACTCCTGAATTCGGTGTAGGATGAACACCTTCATAAGTATTTTCATATCCGGGTGTTCCCAAATAATAAACATCGGATAATTCCCAATTATTTTGAGATCCATAATAAATAAATCCATCAATTGGACCTGCATCCAGAATTGTATCTGGAATATCAGCATGGTGGAACATGAAATCGTTTGGTGCAGGTGCCGTGGTAGATATTCCCAGCAATTCTGCAAAATCTCTAGTTTGCAAGGGCAAATTGAAAGGAGGTAAATTTAATTGACGAGAATCTAAAGGAATTTGTAGTTCCAATTTTGAATGCTCTCCACCAGCAAAAAGAATGACTGTAGTTATGGTCAAACAAAATAATATGGATTTCATTTATAGTCTCCGTGTTTTATTAATAAAAAGAAAAAAGTGGTGCGAGAAACTAACTCGGTCTAGGTTATTTTAAAAGGATACATTTTTGAGTCTTCAATCGAATTCCGTTGTGAATTACGACCAAATAAACCCCGGATGAAACCGGTAATCCAAACCTATCATCTCCATTCCAATCCAATTGAAATGGTCCTGATTGGTGAAAATTATCTGTTAATGTCTTTACCAAATTCCCACGAATATTGTAGATATTGATTTTAATTTCCCCCGGGTTCTGGACTTGATAAACTATTCTCAGTTTACTATTAAACGGATTTGGAT
>CAZBZK010000013.1:0-13906 GCA_964496365.1 uncultured bacterium | reverse complement strand
CCTAATCAAACTGAATGATTCAAGAAGTTTTTGATGATATTGAACAGTCAATAACCGTGTTTGATCAGGTAGATTTATGGTTTCGTCACCACTTAAAACATACGTATCTCCATATTCTGATGTTAAGAAAATAGGTTTTTGGAAGTGATCTGTATGAAAACTGACGCTCAAATTTCTTTCTTCATTCTTAATATGTATCAGATTATTTTCAATAGGAATTTTCCAATCACCTGCATATCGTACATCCAAGCTTAGACCATCAAATAATGGTGGAAGGCTGTAGGAATATAATGTTTTTTCATTCGTTGGTATATCCAAAAATAGTTCCGTGGAATAAACTCCATTGGAAAATATCAGTTTATTCGTAGGAAAATGCGTTACAATTTCAGGTATTTCTTTTGATTGATGTAATCCACTTGATAGATAAATATTTCCGTTATGCATAACTCTCGCCCAATAGCCTCGTCCCGGAACGATGTAATCTGCATTCACATAGGTTCCATTAAATCCATACACCGTTCCCGGATAAACGATACTGGAACTATACACATGGTTTACAGATATTAATGTGGAAATCCCGGAAATCAGGTTCCATCCTCCCACAACAGGAATATCAATTTCGGATAAGTGAACTCCCTCATAAACGACTTCTGTATCTTCGGTGAATCTTAATAGATATCCGGTTCCTTCAGTCAAATATTCTTCTGAAGTATACATCCCGTCAAAACCATACAACGACCCTAAATAAATAGAACTGAATAAGGATTGGTAATGAGAATCTCCAACCGTAAGCGGCAACCCCACCATATTCCAACCGTCATTGTATTCAATAATAATGGGATAATCTCCAGCTTCGTGGTGAAGATAAAAAGCACCCATGTCCATCCGTGTACCATCAGGATCTCTATCATCAGGATCAATTTCCCATGTAAAACCATCACCGTCTAAATCGGGATGACCAGAGTCAATACAAGGAGAAGGGATTTCTAAATTATAGTTGTTAAAATAGGAATCACTGAAATTAGGATCGTCAAAATTATTTCCCTCTCCCCAGTTAATTTCTAAATCATATTCATCACTAATATCATCCTCATTAAAATCTAAATTATTATATAAAAATGTTAATTGGCTGGATGGATGTAAATCAAAAAAAGTTAATTCCTCTCCGGGATAATGATCTCTGACTATTGAATTGATAAATTTTGTATCAAAGTATCCCCTAATGTGAAGAAATGAAGGGTCATTATTAATTATTGTAGAATTAACAATATCTACACTCGAATCCCATAAATAAATTGCACCTCCATAACCCGACACATTTTCATATATAAGGCAATTTGATATAGAGAAATTATTTCCTGGTAAAGCTCTGACAGCTCCGCCCCCGTATTCCGCATAATTATTTGAAATTATAGAATTTGAAATATCTGGATGAGAATTATCATGTAGGGTTATTCCACCACCGTCTCCCATAGAATTATTGTTCAAAATGAATACATTTCTTATAATTGGACTTGCTTCAAAACAATAAATTCCTCCGCCGTGACTGGTTAAATTATCATGAATAATTAAATACTCTAATAAGGGCGAAGAATATTCACAATGAACTCCTCCACCATGGCTTGCATAACCATTAGTAATTGTAAATCCATTTAGATTTGCAGTTAAATTTTCATTGCTGTTAAAGGTAACACCAGATCCAGTTTCACCTCCATCAATTATTGTCTGTGAAACGTAAGATGTATCCTGTGTTGTCAAAAAAAGTGAACCCACAATAATATTCTTTCCATTAAAATTTATATTTTCAACATAAGTTCCGGGGCTCACTAAAACCGTATCTCCATTCTCTGCAACATCAATCCCCTCTTGTATAGTAGGAAAATCGTGAGGAACCGTAATGAGGTCGTACTGAAGTGGATCTCTCAGTTCAAGAATCAAGTCCCTAATGTAGGAGAAATCTTCCGGGTTGTTAGGGTCAAAAGGAGTGATATTAAAAGATGTGTCAATGTCTCCTGTAGTATTTAAAAAGAAAACAGTTCGCTGAACGGCTTCCCAATCCGTCCAAACAGGGTATCCCTCAACTTCCTCATCCTGAGTCCAGGGCAGAATCCTGCCATTGATCATTAAATCAAGGTATTCGGAGTACTGGTCTTTTCCCACTCCCATAATGTACACATCATCAATATTTTCATTTATAAGAGAAAGATATATGTCATTCAAGAAACCGAACCGGCTTCTACACACCCCTCAAGATTCATGTCCAAAAAAAATGACTCGAACCTTTCCTTCATGAAGTGATGGACCTATAATTTCTCCGAATGTTTCAGAATTTTGATTTACATCCTCAAGAAAAAACGGCGTTTGCCCCAACAGGGTTGATAAAAAGATGGTTAGGAACCAGTATTTTTTGGTATTCATTATACATTTAAGTTTATATCTTTTGAATACAATAAGTCAATATAGGTGTGATACAAATCACATTTATTATCCCCTTGGTTTGTAATAATAAAAAACAGGTCTGAATTCCATTTAATAATGTTTGGTTGTCAATCATGTAATTGTTTAGCATTTACATATCATTTCGGTTAATTTAGGAAGATAATCACGTCTTAGTACTTCACAATATATTTTGCATTTCTATTTATTTAGTAACATAAAAAAGAAATTCATTGCAGGGATAATCTTGCAATTAATAACTGTCTCCGGTTTTGGCCAAACAGTAGACAACCATCCACCTCCTGGTGTTTCATTTGATGGAAACCTCGTTTTTTTTAGAGCAATTGGTGAATTTGGTGAGAACATGCCTCAGCTAGGATTTGGTATTTCGATCAATGGTGGATATATGATTAAACCAAATATTAAAATTGGAGGGAATTTTGATTATATACATATCGGTTCAAAAAATCGAGATATTCCCATTAATTATTTCAGTGATGCGGTTACATTGAAAGAAAACACATCCAGTAAAAATATCATGACTCATTTATTATTCCGAATACAACCCCATGTATGGTTTATTAATCCTTACGCAGAAGGATTAATCGGGTTAAAATTTTTATCGACCAGCACAGAAATTACGGGAAAAGTTGACGGAGAAAATCAAACCATTTCCGAAAATAATAATTTATGGGACTGGGGGTTAAGTTATGGAGCAGGTGGTGGCATCATGGTCAAAATTCCCTTTATAAACAATGACTTTCTATCATCCAAAACTTCTGGGACATTATATATTAATTTAGGATTCAGACAATTTTATGGATCTGATATGGAATATATCAATCCAGATAATATTGAAACGACTGATCCAGAGAGTGGTCCAGTTTCCGTAATTTTTAATCCTTATGAAACAAAAACTGATTTTACAACTTACACTTTTGGAATTGCAATATTATTTTGAAATGCTTGAATCCAGGATGTTTTTTCATCCTATCCTACATTATTATTTCTCTGAAATTAATTGATGTTCTAAATTTGGGCGATAATTTTACTTAATTCTTTATGAAAAAATTCCTATTTATTGTAAATATTTCCTTTTTCTTCATGACCGGTTGTGGAGTTCGAACTCATTTTCTGATCTCAGAAAGCAATTCTAAACAATTTGAATTGAGAGAATCGGGATGCAGCATAGAAATGTTACTTTACGAAGCACCCATCGATAAACGGTATGATGAAATTGGAATGTGTACCGGTTCATATCCCAGCTATAACAGAAAAGCATATAAGAAGGTAATTCAAGCATTAAAAGACTGTGCTTGCACCCAGGGTGGGAATGCCATGGTTTACTCCGATGAAAATGATGCTTATTCTTATGATTATCTTGGACAGGTAACACATTTTTCAACTTCAGCGACTGTCATTTATTTACACGACACGGACTATCTCCATGAAATTGAAGTACTTGAAATTGATTCAGAATTTGATGAAGAGTTTGATTATGAAGAAGAGTAGATTTTTCGTAATCAATACTAATATAAATTGGCTACCCATTTTATGTTTTATTTTGTCGTGTGATTTGAATGTACCTGATGAAAATGATATCGCCACTTGGTCCACTAAAATCGAAATCCCTCTTCTTGAAAAATCAATTACTTTTGAGGATATTCTAGAGGATTCTTTGATCAATCCAATTGAAGGTTCCGATCTTTATGCATTTACAAAAGAAATTCAAATTGATACTGTAAAAGTAGGAGACAAACTCGAAATTGACGATATACATAAAGATTTTTCTCAATCAGTTGACGATGTAAACGTAGAAGATTCAAATGTTGAAGAAAAAATCGGTTTTGATGCAGTTGGGATTTCTCCTATTGATGAAATCATAACATCTGAAATTGGAACAATTTCTCTGAATGATATTCCCGAGTCCCTCACAGATCCTTACACTTTTTTGAGTATTTATCCAGCCTTGGCGTCTGTTCCTGATGGAATTGACTCCATTCCCGAATTCACGATGCATCCGGTCACAAACCCTTTTTCATTTACCGATTTTACCCGAGCTGTATTTACAAATGGAACTCTCATTTTGACCATTACAAATGACCTCCCCATCCCCTTAGGAGAAACCATCATCGAATTGCAAAAAGAAGATGGGACTGAGATTTTCGGAGGAACCATCGTTATCCCAGGAGACATTAATCCCGGAGAAAGCGGTACAGGGTCTTTGCTATTAAGTAACGAGTTTGAATTGCCGGGCAATATCCAGGTTCAGGTGACTGGAAGCAGTCCCGGAGGAGATAATGTTGAAATCAATCCCACCACAAAAAACTCGTCTTTCACAATAAAAATTTCCGCTAATTCATTGGAAGTCGTTTCAGCAACAGCTAAAATTCCTGAACAGTCTATATTGAAAAATGATATGATTGAATTATCGTCCGCAGATTCGAATAAGGTAGAATCTGCCACGATTTTAAACGGCAACTTGATAATTACAATTAATAACAATATGGAAGTGGGCAGTACGGTAACTATGAATATTCCTACTATTCGCACACCAGGTGGAGAATCATTCCAATCTATCATGAATATTCCAGCCGATGAACCCTACGAATTTCCACTGAACGGTCATATCCTAATCATGCCTATTGACAGCCAAAGGGTTGCATATAATTTTGAGGTATTAACCTTAGACTCCGAAAATGAATTCATCGAAATTAACTCCACGGATAATGTTGAAATTTCTCTCTCATTAACAGGAGAAAGTCCTGGAAACGATTTGACTTTTTCAGATTTTACCGGAAGGGTGACTCCACAAAATTTAGGTTTTGATGGCACCATAAAAATTGAATCGGAATCAGAAATTACAGAAGCGGTTTTAGATGGAGGCATTCTTGAAATTAATGTTCAAAACCATGTTAACGAAACATCTTCCGGCTCACCCACTGCAGTCATAACCATCCCTGAACTAAAATCATCTGATGGACATTCATTTAGTATCACCCTAGACCATATATTCAACGTAGTGGAAGAGTCCATTAATCTATCCAATTTCACGTTGCTTCCTAATGCTGAACAAGAACTCACATACTCCGCAGAAGTAACCACACTTTATGATGAAATTGGATCTTATAAACTTACAGATTCTATTTTCGTTAACATCATTGTAAAAAGTTTGTCTTTTCGGGAAGTCACAGGTTTATTTAATCAGGAGGCCATGGTGGATTCCAACACTATTTCTATTGAAGATTCTACCATAATAGAGTCTGCGGTTTTCAAATCAGGTGAGTTGAATCTGAATATTGATAATCATATTGGTGTCATTGCTGATATACAATTTACTATTAATGAATTTTTTAAAAATGAAATGGTTCTGGATACAATATTTGCTTTGAGTCCAGAAGGTGCATCTTTTGGAATAGACTTAACAGGTTACACACTGATTTTAAACGGTGATCAAGACTCTCAAACCGTGAGTTACATCTCTACAATTTCCCTTCCAAATGATGAAGAAATGACTTTGTCCTTGCAAGATTCCATCGCTGTGGATGTTACTTTAGCAAACTTAAAATTTGAGAGTGTAACAGGAAATATCAAACCGGTAAAGGTAACTATTGAACCAGTAGTCCAAAAAATTGATGGATTCCCAGATGGAATTGAAGAATTTGAATTTACCAGTGTCGATATGTTTATTGATTTTGATACTGATGTAGGGATATCTATGATTTTAAATTTGGACATTGAAGCTTCTAATTCCCATGGAGAACATGTAATGTCCTCCGTTTCCGATTGGGATATAACCATGGATAATCGAGTGACCATTCCAAATGCTGAATCATTAATTAATATTTTTCCAGATACTATTCGTGCTTCCGGTGAAGCAACTGTTTTTGGTAATGGAACGGTAACTACATCTCAAGTTGTTTCTGGAAAAATGACCGTGCAAGCACCGTTGAGTTTCCATGTTCCCTCAGATACTGAAATGGATGTTGATATTACAGAAACTGATATAGAATTAGATGGTAAAACGCTGGAAAATGTGGTTATATATTTTGATATAAATAACCAATTTGATTTTGGGACATCTCTTTCAGTCTATGCAACGAATGATTCTAATTTATTTAACTCAAACAACGAGGACACTTTGTTTTCAAATACAATTTTACCGAACCATACTTGGACTGATTCAGTTGTCCTGAACACCGATAAAATCAGTCTGTTTACCGGGGAAAAATTATACATCAAACCAGAAGTCGCCGTCTCTGGATCTATGGATAATAATGGAAATCCAATTCCGTCAAGTGTTTTATCAACTGATTCGCTTAATATTCTATTATATGGTCAATTAGAACTTTTAATTGACCTAATGTCTGATGGGAATAATGAATGAAAATTAAATTAATAAATTATGGTGGTTTGTTTCTTTTGATTTTGTGTCCATCAATTGTTCTTTCCCAAAACACAGGAGGATTAACAGGAGGATCTTTATTCTCGTCAGCAATTGGAAGCAACTCACTCACACTAAATCCAGCAAATTTTTGGACGTCTGAAAAATCAGGCTTTTCATTGATGTTACCCATTTCAATTCAATTGGATAACAATTCAATTTCGTCCAATTGGTTGAATTCATATTTACTAAGTGGGCAAAAACTGGATAATCTGACGATGAAAAACATGTTAAATGACATACCAAATACAGGGTTATCTATAAACGGACATGGACATGGATTATTATTTGGATTATCCTATAAATGGTTGGCTTTATATGTGGGTGGAGCAGTGGATTTCAATGGGCGTATTTCCAAATCCCTTTTTGAAACCCTTTTTCAAGGAATCAAATTTGACCGATCAATCTTCTTAAATGATACTCAACTTGGTTTTCAAGTTTACTTACCTGTTTCTCTGGTGTTTTCCAAAAAAATTGGAGAAAAACTTTTTATTGGTATGGGAATTAAAGGATTGCTTGGAATGGCATATTCAGGTGTAAAAACAACTGGTAGCCTTACATCCTATAAAGACCGATTTTCCGGCAATGGCAGTCTCGAAATAGTGTCCAACCTTGGTGAAATGTACTTTAAAAAAGACAGTTTACTTTCATATAGTCAAATGGGCTCATTCAGTCCCCAAATAAATGGGTCAGGAATTGCACTAGATTTTGGAATGACTCGAATCATTCATTCAAAATGGACTTTAGGATTAAGTGTGCAAAATGTAATTGGAAAGATAAACTGGGATGAGGAAACTTCCCATAACCACGTTATAGAATTTGAAACGAATATAAATTCTGATGAATTTGAGTCCATGGGAGACTATACAGATACACAACAAGATTCACTTTTAGAATCAATCGTCTATAAAGATAACATTTCAAATATCGATACATTGACAACTACAATTCCAATCAGAATAGAATTGGAAAGTGAGTATATTTTTGGGAATCGTTTTTTGATATTTAATACAATGGCTTACCAAGGTGAATCTACAATTTTACCTGATTCTCAAATTGAATTTTCTTCAGGATTTAGATGGTTAATGCACCGTCGAATTCCTATCTCATTTGGACTGACTTACAATACCCTATGGGGGTTAAAATGGGGTGGTGGAATTGGATTTCATATTAATCACTTTCATTGTGACTTATTGGTGTCACAAAACGGTGGGTTTATCAATGAAGCGAAAGGACTTAATTTTAATCTGATTAATTATTTCTATTTTTAATCTAATTGACTCTTTTGGCATTAATCTAATGGTTACACTATATAGTCCTGCAGTTACCAATCGATTCAACTCCAAAAAACCAAATTAAATCAAATTATTATGTTCAGAACTATATTCGAATAGAAACTTGTGGATATAGCCCTGAATTATAGTAATCTGTTAAAAACTCCCTTTATAATTTCTACATAATACAATCTATCTTACCATTTAGAATTATCAATGAAATTGTTTAATATAAAAAAGGATGAACGGAAAAAGGTTGTCATTCTTTTTATACAATTTTTCTCCGTTGTAGCTACCAGCATTACCGGTGGTTCTGCACGAGATGCATTTTTTCTAAATCTATTTGACCGCAGTTATTTGCCATTAATGTTTGTTGCAATTGCCATTACTATGGTGGTTGTCATAAACCTTTACAAACGCATCACAAGAGGAAAAGACATCATTCAAGTTATTTCCATAGGTGGATTGATTTTTGCGGGTGGATTATTGGCAATTCAGATTTCACTCACCAGACTTTTTACACTCTACGCTTCAGGTGGACAAGATGCCATTGTTGTTTTACCAGAAAAATGGCTCATTCCGATTTTATATGTGTTTATGGAAGTGATTGTATCCTTATCCATCTTACAATTTTGGATGTTAGCGGGAGAAATATTTGACGCACGTCAGGCAAAACGACTATTCAGTATTTTAGGTGCTGGAGGATCAGTTGCTGGAATTTTAGCTGGCTACTCTCTTAAACCTTTTGTGAAAACATTTGGATCAGAAAAACTTTTATATCTGACTGTTTTTTTTATCCTACTATATGTATTCATGGGAATACTCATTAAAAAAACAAGAGATGTAGATCAGGAAAAAATACAGAAATCATCAAAACCTAAACCCAAACCTGAAGAGAAAAAAGAAAAGACTAAATTCAAATTTGATCCCTATTTGAAATCCATTGCTCTGCTCATCGGGTTGGCTGCTTTTATATCCAAAATTATAGATTATCAATTCAAAATGACGGCAGTCCAAACGTTTCCAATGCAGGACGAATTAATTAGTTTTTTTGGCACATATTATATGGCAACGGGTGCAGCAACCATCATCATGCAATTTTTTATAACAGGGGTCATATTATCAAAATTTGGGATTTTAGCGGGGTTGTTAATATTACCAATTTCTCTTATTTTAGGATCTTCCGGATTCCTTATGGTACCTATACTCCTTTCAGTATTTTTGGCAAAATTTTCAGACCAAGTTTTCAAATTTTCAATTAATAACGCTTCACAGGAAATCCTGTGGCTTCCCGTTCCAAAAGAGAGAAAAAAACAAGCTAAACCGGTAATTGATAGTGCTATCAGAGCCACGTTGGAGGGTGTGGTTGGAATATTAATATTTGTATTGGTACAGTTTAACATTATTCCTACGGATAAATTGAATTTATTGAGTATTATTGCCCTAGTCGGAATAATCGCATGGATTTGGAATAGTTTTCGACTGAAAAACGGGTATGTCAAAACCCTAATGAATGCCATTGAAAAACGTCAGTTGAATTTGGAAGATGTTGAATTTGATGTCACCGATAATCACATCGTTCAAACCATTGAGAATACCTTGAAAGATGAGGATGAATTCAAACAATTATTTGGAATTGATTTAATTAAAACCATGCCTCTTGATCCCTGGAAGGCTACTCTCTCAGATTTATTCAAAAATGGTACGGTCCATGTCAAAAAAGCCGTTCTGGAACTAGCGAAAAACAAATCTCATATTATCACTGATGAGGAAATCATGGATGCTGTTAAACACAGTGACGAAATAAAACCGGAAGCCATTGCTGTTGCTGGAGAAAGAAAGCTATTACCCCTTAAAGATGCTCTCCATAAAAATTTATCGAATGAGGATTTAGCTATTAAATCTTCATCAGCATGTTCGTTGTTGAAAATGGATTCATACATAGACGATGGGAAAAACGTGTTACAAACATTACTCAGGAGTTCCGATGTACAAGAGATTACCTTTGCACTCCAATTCATAGATAAACCTATGGGAATATTAGATGACGATAAACTAATCCATTTTTTAAAACATAAGTCTCATGAAATAAGAGAAGAATCATTGAAAATTGCTGCTTTGAGAAAATCGCCGGATTTACTAGACCATATTATTGGTAATTTAGCCTATCCTAAAACAGCCTTGGAAACTCGACAAACCTTATCAAAATTTGAGGATGAAATGGTTTTGAACCGTCTTGAATTATTGCTTTATGAGTCTGATAGTCCTTTTCCATTAAGAATGGGTATCATTCGCTGTCTAAAACACTATGGTGTTCCACAAGCAGCTCATATTTTACTCCGGTGTTTGAAAGAACCGTATTTAAATACCATTTCTGAAGCAACAAATTCTATATTATCCGTTGCCAGACGAGATCAACCGACGGACGAATTTATGAAAAAAATAAGTTCTGATTTAAAAGATATTGCCAAACGGGTTTTCCAATTGGAATTATTTTTAAATTGTCTTCCGGATGATGAAAATTGCTATTTGCTTCGAGATCATATTTCGACGGACATAAAAAAAATTATTCCTATCATGTTAAAATTGGGAGTACTTCATGATCCTAAAACACCTATCGAAACTTATATTCAATACGTTTCCAGTGAAGACATGGAACTCCTACCCTATGTCTTAGAATTGGTAGATACTACGTTTTCACCAGAAAATCGAAAATTTACCATCCCGTTAATTGATAAAGATATTAACACATCCAAAGCGGGTACCGATATGTTTGATGATATATTAACCGATTTTGACCCATTGGTTCTCTCTTGGATTCATGGGTCTCATAAATGGAAAGAAGCTATCGCATTAAGCTATATTATAAAAAGCGATCGGCAAGATTTATTAGAAAAAATTAATTGGGAAAAGGTACAAGATACCATTTTCATTGATCAATTGTTTAATCGGATAGAAGACGAATCCGGTCAGATTAAAAAAATTATTCCTTTGGAAAAATATCAATTAAGTAAGGAGACAGATATGTATTCAATACTGGAGAAAACGATATTATTAAAATCAGTGGAGTTATTTAAGAATATTCCGGGAGATGTGCTTACTCGAATCGCCCAAATTGCAGAAGAAATTCATCACCCAGAAGAGACATTAATGTTTTCAGAAGGAGATTATGGAGATTCGATGTACATTGTTGTTAACGGGAATGTAAGGATACATAAAGGGGATATTCAAATTGTTACTCTGGGAAAAAGTACAGTATTGGGAGATATGGCGTTATTGGATCAAGAACCCCGTTCTGCAGATGCAACTGCAGAAGCAGAAACCACTCTATTTAAAATTGCTCAAGATGGTTTTTATGAATTGATGGCGGGAAATGCTGAAATTATGCAACAAATAATTAAAATGCTTTCCGGAAGACTTCGTGAGACCAATATAAAATTACAGGAAGCCCAAGCTCAGAAATCTTGATTCACTTCCAGAGCATTCCAATTCTAAGTGTAAAAACTAAAATTATCCAAATTTCTCTGGTATATTTTAGTTTTAAGTGGTGAAAATATGGACTGGTATAATTTGCCGGGAAATGATTACTTCAGCAAAACCATTTTTCTTGAATCTATAAATTCACCATTTAAATCTAATGTGTAAAAATAAATTCCACTTTCCAATTGGTTTCCGAATTTATCTGTCCCATCCCAATTTATTGAATATTCACCGGGGTTTTGAGATGGTCTATGATATTTTTTTATAAATTTTCCGGATAAATTAAAAATTTCAAGCATTAAAGTTCCCGTGTGGTTCAATGTATAATTCAATGTAGTCTGAGAATTAAATGGATTGGGATAATTACCCTTTAAAATTATGGCATGGGGCATAAAATAATTTGAATTGATAGCTAAATTTTCAGTAGAAACCGTGGGGTTAGGTACAATTCGAAATGTATAAAGCAAATCACTGAACGTATAGGTAAAAGCAGACACAAAAAAGATTAATGCTTCAGATTCGGTTACATCGACTACCTGTTCAATTTCATCCATGTGAGTCGTTTGAATATCCTGATTATTAATGATGGTCAAATATAGATTTCCCTCTTCTGGATATTGAGGTAATAGTTCTATAGAAACGTTCGATAAGGTAGATTCACTAACATCAATTAAGTAATAATGAGCTCCAAATGTTCCTACTAGTTTATTTGGAACTAAAATCGGTTCGGACCCTAAGGATTCAAACTGTTGTTCAAAAACAGGGTCAGTTATGGGCCAATTCTCATTGGATACTTCATCATAATGATAAATCGGATTGTAAAGTGACGAATCGTTTGTCATGAGGACATTTGAAATTAAAAAATCATTGGTGATTTTTTCGAACTGATTATCATTAAATACTTCAGAAGAAAATAGAGGATTCAACTCATCCATTGATTCCTTTAAAGTGATGATACTGTAATCTGTATCATCATAACTATCATGTAAAATACTGCGTTCCCACAACAACTTAATTAAATTTTCACCAAAATGATTATCCACTAAGTAAGCAATATAGATATAGGATCCATACATTCTAAGGGTCTCTATATTGGGACCTAAATCCGGAGAGTTAAAATATAATGGAAGATACTGATAACAGTCATTTACATCATCATAATGGACCTCTTCCATCCAAGTTGCAGTAGCTTCCTTTAGCCAATCTTTTTCCCAAGCATCGTACCCATATTGAATGGCGTGAAAAAATTCATGAGCAGATGTTACTTGAATATTACTGGACTCTGTCCCTGAAAACCCATTATAATTATTTCTCATTCCCATAAATGATACAATGGCATTATTCTCCACAATTTCAGATGAATTTTCGTTATCACCTCGAGTAGTTTCAGAAAAATGTTGAGCATAATTTTCTGCTTGAACATACCCATAAACGCCAGGATCATCTTGATAAATATACACATCAAAATGCCATGAGCCACCTGCATCCTGATTTGTGTACCAAGAGTCACTTGGTGGTAATACATAGTTTTGTATTTCAAAATCTATCACAGCAATATCGTCAAAGGATTGTTTCATAATTTCAACGTAGTCGGGAATTCCGTTTCCATCATCATCTTCAGGCAGTACAGCATGAACTCCTGATAATGTATAGTGAAATCTGAAAATACCTGAATCAATGAATTGAGCATCTTGCCCTAAGAAGGGTCTTCCTCGGGTTACAATTTCACCACTAAAATCAAAACCGATTTCCACTAAATCATTTTTTATATGTTGGGGTAAAGAGTGTCCTTCTAAGGCAATAATGTTTAAGATTTCCGTGGGATGAAAATCTATAGGTTCATTTTGTTGCTGTTCCGTTTTTTGGGAATTAGCAAGCCAAACCGATGCCGCTTCTTCCACTGTTTTTTGTGCAGAAAGTAAAATTCCAGATAAGAAAACCAATAAAATTAAGTTTCTATAAAAAATGTAAATTGGAAATAGTTTGTTTCGTAATTTTGGAATGTTCATTTTTTATCTCATTATTAATTTATTAACTTTTACACTTCGTAGGAATCAAATGCACCGAAATTTAATACTATTTATTGCAATTACCATAAGTTTCCTTTCCTCATGTGAGGAGGGATTTGATTTTAAATCAGGGGTTACTCTTTCAGAAAAGAATGAGCTTTATTCCCTTGAATTAAATCTTTCCAATAATGTAACCGAAGATTTATCACCTGTAAATTTTAATGCGAGAGTAATCCGGCATTCAGAATTTCAAATTAGACCGG